>JAZNIK010000027.1:0-22230 GCA_045577495.1 Acutalibacteraceae bacterium | reverse complement strand
CAGTAAATCCTAACGGATTTACGAGTATTTTAACAATGCCACAGCAGAAAATACTTGTTTCAAAATCTGATTCAAGTTTAAATGCTTTGGCTAAAGGAGAGCATTATTTTGGCTTTTATTAAAACCCCCGTTAAGGGAATGAGCGACCAGCTTCCAAACGATATGAGTCTTAGAGAGTATGTTATATCGGTTATAAAAGAAACTTATGGCAACTTCGGTTTTGCCCAAATCGAAACCCCACTTGTTGAGCATATAGAAAACTTGCAAAGCAAACAAGGCGGCGAAAATGAAAAACTTATTTTTAAAATTTTAAAGCGCGGCGATAAACTCAATTTAGCATCGGCTAAAAGTGATGCGGATTTAGTTGATAGCGGTTTGCGTTATGACTTAACTCTACCACTTGCAAGATATTATGCCGCTAACGCAGAATATCTTTTCACCCCATTTAAAGCCTTGCAGATTGGCAACGTATTTCGTGCCGACCGCCCACAAAAAGGTCGTTTTCGTCAGTTCACCCAATGCGATATTGATATTTTAGGCGATGAAACAATGCTTGCAGAGACAGAACTTATATCTGCAACCTCTACCCTACTTTTAAAACTCGGTTTTGAGGGCTTTAGAGTTAGAGTTAACGACCGCAGAATTTTAAAGGCAATGGCACAAAGTTGCAATATGCCTGATGACCGCTTAGGCTCTGTATATATTTCGTTAGACAAGCTTGATAAAATTGGTGCCGACGGTGTTAAGGCAGAGCTTATTTCAAACGGCTTTGATGAGGCTGATGTTGACCGATATTTGTCAATGTTTTTAAACCGCGAAGGTAAACTTTGCAGTGAACTTTGCCAGGGTCTTGAGGGCTTTTTAGATCCAAGTGTTGCAGATGGTATTGATAATTTAATCACTACCGTTACAAATTCTTTAGGCAATCGTTTTTCATTGGTATTTGACCCAACTCTTGTTCGCGGTATGGGTTATTACACCGGCACTATCTTTGAGATTGAAATGCCCGAACTTAATTCCTCTGTTGCGGGTGGCGGCAGATATGATGAAATGATTGGCAAATTCGGCGCCAATCCAACGCCTGCTTGTGGTTTTTCTATCGGCTTTGAGCGAATTATTACCATTCTTAAAGACAAAGGCTTTAAGGTGCCTGACAACAAGCAAAGCATTGCCTATTTGGTTGATAAAAAGGCTGAAAAAGAAACCGTTGCCTCAGTTTTTGAAAATGCTGCTAAACTTAGAAATGATGGTGTTCGCGTTATTATTGCAAAACGCAACAAAAACGCAAAGCGACAAAAAGAACTATTAGAGCAAGCCGGATATACAGAAATTAAGGATATCTTTTAAAAGTAAAATCGGTAATCGCGTTTTGCGATTACCGATTTTTTATAACAGTCTTAAGCCTTTAGGATATTTATTTGTTAGTCTATCTCCCGAGCATTTACCAAAACCGAGCGGAACTCCCAATACAGTTACTCCTGTATACCCATTTTCGCCACTAACTAAAATCTCCTCGCCCTTTAAAAACTTTATAAGGCGTTCATCATTTATTTCAAGTTCTATAGTTCTTTTAGGTTTTAAAACAGGGGTGTTAAACAAGGTGTGCGCGGGTTCAAGGCGATTTTTTCTTATTTCTCCCACAAGTAATCCTGCCCTTACAATATCTCCCTTAACTTCTGGTGTGCCGTTGGGCAACAGATATACAAAATCATTTTTTTGAACCAAAACACCATCTAAACTATTCTGAAAATTTTGTGTCAAAAATTCCTCTACGATTTTTTTGTTTTGGTGCGTAATATTCTCCTTAACGGTATTACAATATGTATTGACCTTGTTACCACTCTTTTTAAACAAGGCAACAAAATGCCCCTCGCCCTTTTGTTTTGGGGAAATTCTGCGAACCTTTTTATCTATTTCGGCATTACCGCTAAGCCCACCTGTACCAAATTCGGTATCAATATCACAAAGAGAAAATTCGGGGAAATTCTTTAAAAACCAAGCAACATTTTGCTCGTTCTCTTTTAAGTTAAAGGTGCAGGTGCTATAAATAAGTCTTCCGCCCGATGCAACTGCATTAGTGGCGGCGGCAAGTATTTGCCTTTGAAGTGTAGCACACTCATCAACATAATCTAAACTCCACTGTTTTTCTACCGCAGGATTATGCCGCCACATTCCCTCGCCCGAGCAGGGTGCATCTACCACAACTGCATCAAAAAACTCTGAAAGCTCGCCGCACAAATAATCTGCCGAAAGTGAGGATATAACAGCGTTTGTAATACCCATTCTTTCTATATTGGATAAAAGTGCCGCCGCACGCTTTCTAACATACTCGTTACACCAAACAAAACCATCTTTTCCTACCGCAGCCGCTATGCCTGTTGATTTTCCGCCGGGTGCTGCACATAAATCAAGCACCCTTTCTCCGCTTTTTGCCGAAACTGCACTAAGCACCGAGGACGCCGATGGTTCTTGCACATAAAAGGCTCCCGCGTGATGAAGCGGATGATTTCCTATTCCGCTATAATCCGATGGTATATAATATGAATCTTTATAAAAGGTAGAGTTTTTAAGGGAAAAATCAAAGCCCTTTGAAACAGTATCAAAATCACTTTTTAGGGTGTTAATTCTAATACCCTTATATTGTGGGCTATCAAAAATTTTATCAAACTCATTTGATGACCAACCAAAGAGTCCACAAGTTTGCGATTTAAAAACCGAATTCAAAAAATCAACTCCAAAAGTATAATTATACACCACCAAGAAATAATATTTATGAAGGGTGGTGAAACAAATGAACCAAAACAACAACAGAAACAACGACCAAAACAATAATCAGAATAAGAATAATCAAAATAATAATCAAAACAGAAACAATAACAACCAAAACAGAAACGAAAACAAGAATAATAACCAAAACAAAAACAACGACTAATTTTTATATTGAATATCTTAGGGGCTATCATTTTATGGTAGCCCTTTTTTAGTGAGAACCGTCAACCCAAACTATGCTCAAAGCCAAAGCCGAAAATTCCTCCCGTAAGGGTAACAATGGTAAACGCCTCGGGGTCGGTGTTTTTGATTGTATTAACCGCCCTATTTACCTCTTGCTGACGCACAGCGCAAAGAAGCATCTCCTTTTGCTGCCTATTATATCCGCCGAGCGCCGAAACAACGGTGGTTCCTCTACCTATATTTTCAAACAATGCTAACGTCATTTCCTCGCCCCTTGTTGTTACTATAAAAATAAGGCGACCTTTATCTACGCCATAAAGTATTGTATCCATAACCTTGCTGGACACAAAAATCGAAACTACCGTAAAAAGCGCGGTTTCTATATCTCCATAGCAAATAGTTGCAAATAAAATAACCAATCCATCAAGAATTAAAACGAGCCGACCCATTGAAAGATATGGGTATTTAAGTCTTATAACCTTCGCTAAAATATCCACTCCGCCCGTTGTGGCACCCCTAAGCATTACGGTGGCAAGGCCTAAGCCTGATAACACTCCGCCAAAAAGTGCTGCAAGAAGTCTATCCCCATAAAAAGAAGGCATAAAATAAGCAAAACTATCTATAAAAAGCGAAGTTACCAAAGTAACAAAAAGGGTTTTAACAATAAAAGTTCCGCCAATTTTTTTAAACCCTAAAATTAAAAGAGGAATATTGAGAACAAAAAGCATAAGGCCGGTTGGCAAGCCAAAAATATAATTTAGTATAGCGGCTATACCCGTAACGCCGCCCGACGAAATATTATTCGGCTCTATAAAAAAGCAAAAGCCAAAAGCATAAAAGGCGGAGCCAAGCACAAAACAGCCATAATCTATAAGCTGTTTTTGATACTTGAAGCCACCTTTTTTGAAAGAAATTTTAACCATTATTTACACCTCTTTTTTAGTGTAGCCAATGATTAAAACAGTATACTAGTATTTTATTTGTTTTGAGCCTGCCAAATTATATTAAAAAGCTCCTCTAAACGCTCTTTTCTTCCCGATAAATGCAAATATCCAAAAAGAGATTCCACACCCGTTGCTGCATGGTATTGCGCTTGAGAAGAATTTTTTGGCACGTGGTTGGTATGCAGGTTTCTGCCATGCTTATACTGAGTAAGTTCTTCCTCAGTAAGCAAGGGTTCTATAATTTTAAAAGCCTCTGCCTGTGCGTTTGCATTTACATACTCGACCGACAGTCTATGCAGTTCACCGATAGGCCGATTGATTTGTGCAAGGCGCTGACGAACCATAAGACCATAAACTGCATCGCCAACAAAGGCTAAAACGCCTCCACTTAATTCTTTAACATTTGACATACTTTATCCCCTTAGGAAACATATTCAAACTCAATATCATAAACACTTACGGTATCACCATCGGTAACGCCCGCCTTAACAAGTGCATCTATTATACCCGACGACTGCAAAACACGTTGAAAATATTGAAGCGACTCATAATCATCGGGGTTAACATCATCTAAAATTTTAAGCAACCACGGTGCCTCGATAATATACACACCCTGTTCAACGCGAAGTGAAAACTCACGGGTTTTAGGCTCGGTATAATCCTCGATCGGCTCGGGTTCGGGCTCATAAACCTTTATTGGTGGGAGTTTATGAAGCTCGGCGGCGGTATGCTGAATCAGTTCGGTTGTACCCTCGGCAATAGCCGCCATAATCGGAAAGAAAGCATAACCCTCTTTTTCAAAATACTCGCGATATTCCTCGATTTTTTCTTCATCTAATAAATCGCACTTATTAGCAACCACTATCATAGGTCGGGTTGCAAGTTCCTCGCTAAAGGTAGCAAGTTCTGAGTTAATCTGTTTAAAATCTTCGATAGGGTCTCTACCCTCGCTACCCGAAATATCAAGCACATGAAGCAGTAAACGGCACCTATCAACATGGCGCAAAAACTCATGACCGAGACCTGCACCTGTACCCGCCCCCTCAATAAGACCGGGTATATCTGCCATTACAAAAGAACTCCCCTCACCCATTCTAACAACGCCAAGCACGGGAGTAAGGGTTGTAAAATGGTAGTTTGCGATTTTGGGTTTTGCCTCACTAACAACCGAAACCAAGGTTGATTTTCCAACATTAGGAAATCCTACCAAACCAACATCGGCTAAAAGTTTTAGTTCTAAAACAACCTCTGCCGACTGACCGGGATTGCCGCTTTTTGCAAACCTTGGCACCTGCCTTGTTGAAGTGGCAAAATGCTGATTACCCCAACCACCATTACCGCCTTTGAGCAGTATAACAGGCTCCTCACCCGAAATATCTGCCATGATTCTGCCTGTTTCAGCATCCTTAACAAGAGTTCCCTTTGGTACGCGAATAACAAGGTCTTCGCCACGTCTTCCGCTACAACGACCTTTGCCACCGTTTTCACCATTAGGAGCAGAATATTTACGCTTATATCTAAAATCAGCCAAGGTTGAAAGGTTGGTATCTGCAAGCAAAACTATATTGCCGCCTCTACCCCCATCACCACCGTCGGGACCACCTGCAGCTACATATTTTTCTCTATGAAAGGAAACAGCACCATTACCGCCGTCACCCGCTTTTAAATGAATTTTAGCAATATCTACAAACATATTTTTCTCCAAAAACAAACCCCGGTATTATGAATACCGGGGAATGATTAGTACGATGTTAATTATTCAGCAGCCTGAATGCTAACCTTTTTACGGTCGCGACCCAAACGCTCAAATTTAACCTTACCGTCTACCAACGCAAATAATGTATCATCAGAACCTTTACCTACGTTCTCGCCCGGATGAATGTGAGTACCTCTCTGGCGAACCAAAATATTACCAGCTAAAACAAACTGACCGTCTGCACGTTTAACGCCAAGACGCTTAGACTCACTATCACGGCCGTTCTTAGTAGAACCAACACCCTTTTTATGAGCAAAAAGTTGAATGTTAATCTTTAACATTTGTTACACCTCCGAAATTATTGTGATATGTTCCGGAAATTGTCCGGAAAGTTGTTCCATATGAAGTTTGAATCCGCAAAGAATGGCAACTGCATCTTCAAGGTTTGATTTAACCTTAAAAAGCATCTCGCCCTTTTGTTCGTTTATCGAAACATTAGCATCTGCGCCGATTATCTCGATAACTGTGTTTGCGGTTAGATAGGCGGCTGATGAAATAGCCGAGCAAACCAAACGGCCTGCCTCATCCTCTGCTGATGCGGTAGAATGACCCTTCATATGAAAGCCTGACAAAAGTTCATCTGTGAATATAAACTGAATTTCAGTCATATTACTTTACGATTTCGATGCTCTCGATTTGAACCTTTGTATAGGGCTGTCTGTGGCCCAGCTTACGAGCGCAGCCCTTTTTCGGTTTGTAGGTGAAAACGGTGAGCTTTTTGCCCTTACCGTTCTTCAATACCTTACCGGTAACAACTGCATTCTTGACATAAGGTTTACCAACCTTCATAGCACCCTTGTCGGGAGTCATAGCGATAACCTTGTCAAAGCTAACGGTTTCTTCCTCAGCAGCATTCAGTTTTTCGATGAAAATAACATCGCCGTTTTGCACACGGTACTGTTTACCGCCGGTTTCAATAATTGCGTACATTTTTTGGCACCTGCCTTAATTCTAGACTCGCTACTAATAGGCGGTATCTTTGAGTGACAGGTTTAAGCCCTGTCAACCTATGGACACACTTAAATAAGCCTACAATACGCGGCTTTAACAGTTTACCACCACTAAGGCCAAAAGTCAAGCATTTTTTTATTTTTTATTAAGTTTTTTAAAATCTTAAAATTTGTTCTTTAAAAATATAACAATATATGGAATTTTAACCTCATTTATGATAGAATAATTTATAAAGGATGATGTGTATGCGTTTTGATACTATACTATTTGATTTAGACGGAACTCTAACCGACCCGGCCGTTGGCATTACAAACTCTATTATTTATTCTCTTGATAAATTCGGCATTTCGGTTAACCACCGAAAAGAGCTTTACTTTTTTATTGGACCTCCCCTTGTTGACTCCTTTATGAAGTATTGCAACTTTTCCAAACAAAAGGCAGACCTAGCGGTTGAATATTACCGCGAATATTTTAAGGATAAAGGGCTTTTTGAAAACTCGGTTTATAACGGCATACCCGAATTGCTTGAATCTTTAAAAAAATCAGGAATAAAAATAGTTTTGGCAACCTCAAAGCCACATATTTTTGCTGAAAAAATATTAAAACATTTTGATTTATATAAATATTTTGATTTAATTATCGGTGCCACGCTGGACGGAACACTTGGCGAAAAAAGAGATATAATTGCTAAGGCTTTAAAAGAACTCAATCCTACCAACCTTAATAATATTGCTATGGTCGGCGACCGTAGGTTTGACATTGAGGGCGCAATTCAAAACAATATAACCCCTATCGGCGTTTTATATGGATATGGCGATGAAAAAGAGCTTGAAAATGCCGGTGCAAAACTAATTGCAAAGGATGTAAGCGAACTCAAAAGCCTTTTGATATAAATATTTAACAGCATAGAAAAAACGCACCGCGATGGCGGTGCGTTGCTCTATTTTAATCATATATCCTCATAAGCCTTGCGTTGCGATGCATATAAACACTCATAATAACGCCTATGCCACTAAACAGACACAAAAGTGATGTTCCACCCGCGCTGAAAAACGGCAGGGTAACACCAATAACAGGGGTAATTGAAAGGCACATACCAAGGTTGATAACCACCTGTGCAAAAAGCATTGCAAAAACTCCAACACAAATAAGTTTGCCTCTTTTTTCTCTTGCTATTTTACCCACATACAATATTCTTAGACAAATTGAGGCAAGTAGCACAAGCACTACAAGGCAACCAAAAAAGCCAAACTCCTCACCAATACTTGCAAAAATAAAATCGTTATAGCCCTCAGGAACCTGACCTGTTTGTGTAAGCTGACCCTTTAAAAAGCCCTGCCCAAACCAACCGCCGTTGGCAAGTGCTATTCGACCTCGCCATTGTTGCCAATCAGAGCCTTGCAAGTCATCCTCAAGATTAAACATAGATAGAATTCGTGCTTGTTGGTCGGCATTCATAACAAGAAAATATATAAACGGCACGGCTATAAGCACTGTAACTGCAAAAATAACAAAATATCTGGCTTTTAGACCTGCCGCAAAAAGCATCAAAATCATTATTACGCCAAAAATCATCGCAGTACCGTCATCACCCTGAAGGTGAATCAACACAACAGGAATCACGCCGTGCACAAGTAATGGTATTAAATATTTTAGGTTATTGATTTTTTCATCAACCTTTTCAAGATGTATTGAAAAGGTTATTATAAAGGCTATTTTTAAAAGTTCTGACGGTTGAAAGGTTAAACCACCGGGTAAACGAAGCCATGCCTTATCATCGGTATTACCTGGTGCAAAACCAATAAAAAATGTTAAAATAACAGGTATTAAGCAGCCGAGCGCGATAAGAGGCCAAAGTTTTTTATAATTATTGTAATCAACCTTAGAAATAACAACCGCAACAAAAATTCCTAAAAAAACTGCTACAAACTGGGTTATAAACTGCCTTGGACTTGCGGTATAGTGGGTAGAGGTTAAAACCGCAATACAACCAAAGCTACTTGCAGCAAGGCACAAAAGCAGCAAAACTTTATCACATTCTCTTATATAATCGGCAATAGAATTCCAAATTCCTCGCACTGTATCACTTCCCTTTTGCTCTATTATATAAGAAAAAATAAAAATGTTCAAGTAAATACTTTAAATCATTAAAAAAATATGATATAATTTGTTTATAATATTTTTGGAGTGACTTAACTTGCAAATAAAATTAACTACCCACTCCGCTAAAGAAACCGCCGAACTAGGCGAAAAACTTGGAAAACTAATAAAAAACAAGTGTATTATTGCGTTTTTTGGCGGTATGGGTTCGGGTAAAACCTGTATTACACACGGCATTTGCAAAGGTCTTGATTTTTTCGGTGATGTAACCTCTCCTACCTTTGCGATTGTTAATGAATATTTGGGCGGAAAACTACCTATATTCCACTTTGATATGTATAGGATATCCGATGAGGACGAGCTGTATGGTATTGGCTTTTATGATTATTTAGACCAAAATGCCGTTTGCGTTATTGAGTGGAGTGAAAATATAGATTATGCTCTACCAAGTGACAGCATTTTTATAAAGTTTGAAAGAGTGACAGACGCTTGCCGAAATATAACTATAGATTATAATGAAAAGGATTTTCTTTTAAAGGAGTTGGTTGACTGATGCGAATTTTAGCCCTTGATTGCTCTGCAAAATCCGTTTCGGTCTGCATAGCAGAAAACGAGAATCTTTTATTTGAAAGTTTTTTAAACATAAGCCTAACCCACTCCGAAACCTTAATGCCTATGTGTGAGCAAGCTCTTAAAAACACAAGGTTAACCTTAAATGATATTGATGCCCTTGCCATAACGGCGGGTCCCGGCTCATTTACGGGGGTAAGAATCGGAATTAGCGCCATAAAGGGCATCTGCTTTGGTGCTGAAAAACCCGTGTTTGCTTATTCAACCCTTGATGCAATGGCTCTTGCTTTTGACGGGAATGGTTTTGAGGGAATTATTTGCGGTGTAATGGATGCTCGACGCGAGCAATTTTACAACGCTCTTTTTGAAATAAGAAATGGTAAACTCTCTCGTCTTTGTGATGACAGAATAATAACCTATGACCTGCTTGAAGCAGAGCTTACTAAACTTAATGAAAAAATAGTTTTGGTTGGCGATGGAGCCGAATTTTTTAACAGTTTAATAAAAGCTAACAACAATGTTTGTTTAGCACCTAAATCTTTTCTGGTTCAACGTGCAGGCGGTATCGCGCTTAACGCAAGTGGTAACAACTGCATTATAAACAGTATATCTGCTAACGCTCTTAAACCTACATATCTTAGAAAATCACAGGCCGAGCGTGAGCGTGAAGCAAAACTTAAATAAATATTTATATAAGGAGTAATAGTTATGCAAGAAAATGTTTTTATTATGGACCATCCCCTAATTCAGCACAAGCTTACCCTTTTAAGAGATAAGCGAACAGGCTCAAAACTATTCCGCGAACTTGTTAGCGAAATTGCTATGCTAATGTGCTACGAGGCTACTAGAGACTTGCCTTTAAAAGAGGTTACAACCCAAACACCTATGATGAAGGCAAAAACAAAGGTAATTGCAGGTAGAAAAATGGCATTTGTGCCTATTCTTCGTGCAGGTCTTGGTATGGTAGATGGTGTTTTAAGCCTAGTACCCGCCGCTAAGGTTGGCCATATTGGCATGTACCGCGACCCCGAAACTCATGAGCCGGTTGACTATTACTGCAAACTGCCTGACGATTTGCCCGAGCGTGATGTTGTTGTTTTAGACCCTATGCTTGCAACGGGTGGTTCAGCTATTGACGCGGTTGAAAAAATCAAAAAATCAAACCCACGCAGTGTTAAGTTTATGTGCATTATTGCCGCACCCGAGGGACTTAAGGCCTTTACCGATAAGCACCCCGACGTTCAGGTATACTGTGCAGGTCTTGATGATAAGCTTAACGACCACTGCTATATCCTACCCGGTCTTGGTGATGCGGGAGACCGTATTTTCGGCACAAAATAACATAAAAAATTATATAAGACTGATGCTTTTTAAAGCGTCAGTCTTTATCTTTTCTATAAAGGTCAGTAAAGGTCAGAAAAATTAACAAATATTTCATAAAAAACTATTGACAAAAGGAATTAAGAGTGGTAAATTATAATACAGTTAGCACTCGGGCGATTAGAGTGCTAAAAACAAAAAGGAGATTTAAAGGCTATGGAGCTAACCGAGAGAAAAAAGATAATTCTTTCCGAAATTGTTAAAGCTCACATTGCGTATGGCGAACCTGTTAGTTCAAAATTGCTTTGCCAAATTGCTGATTTAGGTCTTTCCTCCGCAACTATCAGAAACGAAATGAGCGACCTTTCGCAAATGGGATATCTTGAGCAACCCCACACCTCTGCAGGTCGTGTGCCAACCGCCGCGGGATACAGAATGTATGTTACGGGGCTTTTGGATAATCACACCCCCTCACAACCTATGCAATTATCTATCGACCGCGTTATTAAAAAGGTTGCAGATGACCCTGAAAATATTACCGCTCTTGCAGGTCAGGCCCTTTCCGACCTTACGGGATTTACCGCCGTTTCTATGACCATTCCCGAGGATAACGCCTTTATAAAAAGGGTTGAACTACTACCTATGGGGCGGCGCGCCGCACTTTTGGTGCTTGTTACCTCAGACGGCATTGCAAGAAGCCGAATATGCCGAATAAGTGAGTCCCTTAATTCCACCGCCATAAAGGTTTTTGATAGACTTGCCGCAGTTGATATTATAGGTAAAGAGCTTGTTGATTTTTCGGGTGCATTTTTGCAAACTCTCGCTGCTAAAACTGGTGACTTTGCATTAACCCTTGTTCCCCTATTATCTATCCTGTTTGAAATGATTGAAAATGTCCGTCGTTCACAGTTGGACCTTAGGGGTGAGTCAAATCTTTACTCTGTATATAATAAGGAAAGTGACGCTAGGCGCGTTGTTGAATTTATTTCAAGGCGCGATGCTATACTTTCAATTTTATCTGAAATCCCCGACCAAGTGAGCGTTGTTTTTGGTGATGACTGTGGTATTGAAGAATTAAAGCCTTCAAGTATGGTTGTGGCTAAATTCGGCGGCGGCGATAACCGAGTAGGCAGGATTGGTGTTATAGGTCCTACAAGAATGGCATATGAGGATTTAATACCCAGTATAAGCTATTTTGCAAAACAGCTTGGCAGGGTTTTAGAGCAATCAATTCACGATTTAGATGATTGATGAAAGGATATAATTTAAAATGAGCGAAGAAATCAAACAGGAAAAGGCTAAGGAAACCGAAAAAAAGGTTGAGTCTACCGAAAAGGCAGAAAAACCTAAAAAAACAAAACAAAATGCCGAGCTTGAGGCAGTTAAGGCAGAACTTGAAAAGCAGAAAGAACTTTTAATGCGTACCGCCGCAGAGTTTGATAATTTTAAAAAGAGAACCGAACGAGAAAAAATCAAAACCGCCGAATATGCAAAAGCAAATATATTAAAACAACTTTTGCCGGTTATTGATAACGCGGGCAGAGCCTTTACCGCCGACCCCGGCTCCCCTGATTATCAAAAGGGTGTTGAGATGATTGTTAAACAGCTTTGCGGTTTTGTTGAAACCTTTGGTATGCTCGAACTTGCCGAGGTTGGCGATACATTCGACCCCGAAATTCACGAGGCGGTTATGCATATTGAGGATGATACAAAGGGCGAAAATGAAATCGTTCAGGTGTTGCAGCAAGGATATAAACTTGGCGACACAGTTATAAGACCTGCAATGGTTCAGGTTGCAAATTAGTAAAACCCACAATTTACAGACAATAATCTGTGCAAAGGGTATCAACCCTTTGGATTGTGAGATAATAAAACAGTAAATATTTTTGGAGGAAAATTATTATGGGTAAAATTATTGGTATCGACTTAGGTACAACTAACTCCTGCGTAGCAGTTATGGAGGGCGGCGAGGCCGTTGTTATTGCTAATGCAGAGGGCGGAAGAACAACTCCTTCGGTTGTTGCTTTTTCTAAAACAGGTGAGCGTATGGTAGGTCAGGTTGCAAAGCGTCAGGCTATCACCAACCCCGACCGTACTATCAGTTCTATCAAGCGTGAGATGGGTACTTCTTACACCGTTGCTATCGACGATAAAAAGTACACCCCACAAGAGATTTCAGCAATCATTCTTTCTAAGCTTAAGGCAGATGCAGAAAGCTATCTTGGCACAACCGTTACCGAGGCAGTTATTACTGTTCCAGCATACTTTACCGATGCTCAGCGTCAGGCAACAAAGGATGCAGGAAAAATTGCAGGCCTCGATGTTAAGCGTATTATAAACGAACCTACTGCTGCCGCTTTGGCATACAGTATTGATAAAGAGGATGACCAAAAGGTTATGGTTTATGACCTTGGCGGCGGTACCTTTGACGTATCAATTATTGAAATGGGCGATGGCGTTCAGGAAGTTTTAGCAACCGCAGGTAACAATAAACTCGGCGGCGACGATTTTGATAAACGCATTATGGATTATATCGTTGCAACCTTTAAGGCAGAGCAAGGCATCGATTTATCCAACGATAAAATGGCTATGCAAAGAATTAAAGAGGCTGCAGAAAAGGCAAAAATCGACCTTTCGGGTATGACAAGCACCGATATCAACCTACCATTTATCACTGCAGATGCTACAGGTCCTAAGCATTTTGAAACCTCTCTTACCCGTGCTAAGTTCAATGAGCTTACAGGTGATTTGGTTGAGGCTACTATGGGTCCTGTTCGTCAGGCACTTGCAGACTCAGGTTTAGAAAAAGGTGAAATCAACAAGGTGTTGATGGTTGGTGGTTCCAGCCGTATTCCTGCCGTTCAAGAGGCTGTTAAAAACTTTATCGGTAGTGAGCCATTTAAGGGTATCAACCCCGACGAGTGTGTTGCTCTTGGCGCCGCAATTCAAGGAGGTGTTCTTGGCGGTGACGTTAAGGGCTTATTACTCTTAGACGTTACTCCCCTTTCTCTTGGTATTGAAACAATGGGCGGTGTTTCTACAAAGGTTATCGACAGAAACACAACCATTCCTACCAAAAAGAGCCAAATCTTCTCTACCGCTGCAGACGGTCAAACCTCTGTTGAGGTTCACGTTCTTCAAGGTGAGCGCGAATTTGCAAAGGATAACAAAACCTTAGGTGTGTTCCATCTTGATGGTATCGCTCCTGCTCCTCGCGGAATCCCTCAGATTGAAGTAACCTTTGATATCGATGCTAACGGTATTGTTAATGTTTCTGCAAAAGACCTTGGAACCGGCAAAGAGCAGAAAATCACAATAACTTCAAGTACTAATATGTCTAAGGATGATATTGATAAGGCGGTTCAGGAAGCTGAGCAATATGCAGCAGATGATAAAAAACGTCGCGAGGAAATTGACCTTAGAAATGGCGCAGACCAAATGATTTATCAAACCGAAAAAGCATTGGGCGAACTTGGTGATAAGGTTTCTGAGGCAGAAAAAGGTGAAATCACGAATGCCGTAAGCGAACTCAGAGAGGCTCTAAAGGGAACCGACCTTGAGGCTATCAAAGCAAAGCAAGAGGCACTTCAACAGAAGTTCTACGCTATTAGCGAAAAGCTTTATAAAGAGGCTGCAGCCGCTAACGGCGGTGCCGCACCCGGTGCAGACCAATCTGCACAAGGTTCTGACCCAAATGTTTATGAGGCAGACTTCAAAGACGCAACAGACGAAGAAAATAAATAATTAGTTTAACTATTTTCACCTTAAAGGGTCGATTATATCGGCCCTAAAGGTTTTTTTAGGAGTGTATTCTTTTTGAGTGACAAAAGAGATTATTATGAGGTTCTTGGGGTAGACAAATCGGCATCTGAAGATGAAATCAAAAAAGCCTACCGCAAGGCCGCAAAAAAATATCACCCCGACCTTAACCCGGGCGATAAAGAGGCAGAAAGAAACTTCAAAGAAGCCGCCGAGGCTTACGAGGTTCTCTCGGATAGCGAAAAAAAAGCCCGCTATGACCAATTTGGTCACGCAGGTGTTGACCCCAACTTTGGTGCGGGTGGCGGTGGCTACGGTGCAGGCGGATTTGATTTTGGCGATTTAGGTGACATTTTCGGTCAGTTCTTTGGCGGCGGTTTTGGTGGCGGCGGTAGCCGTTCAAACCCCAATGCTCCAAGACGTGGCGGTGGCATTCAAGCAACCGTAAATATATCCTTTGAGGAAGCCGCAAAAGGTTGCAGTAAAAAAATTAAGGTAACCCGCATTGAAAGTTGTAAAGACTGTAATGGTAGTGGTGCCGCAAAGGGCAGTAATACCAAAACCTGTGATGCCTGTCACGGAACGGGTAGAATCAACATAACACAAAGAACTCCCTTTGGTGCAATGCAAAGTCAACGCACTTGTGACCGTTGCGGCGGTAAGGGTAAAATAATTACCGAGCCTTGTAAGACCTGCGACGGAAAGGGCAGAATCAGAAGAACGGTTGAGCAAACAATAGATATACCGGCTGGTATCGATGATTCTCAAGTAATAAACCTTAGAGGCGGCGGTGACAGCGGTATCAACGGCGGTCCCGCAGGCGATTTAAGAATTGTGGTTGGCGTTAGACCTCACCCCGTTTTTGAGCGTGACGGATTTGATGTTTTTTGCGAAATCCCTGTTACCTTTGCACAAGCGGCACTTGGTGCAGAAATCACAGTACCCACACTTGACGGCAAGGTTAAATTCACTATTCACGAGGGCACTCAACCAGGTGATGAATTTAAGCTCAGAGGCAAGGGTATTCAAAGGCTAAATTATTCAGGTAAGGGTGACCAATACGTTAAAATTATTCTTGAGGTGCCTAAAAATCTATCCTCTAAGCAAAAGCAACTTATTAAAGATTTAGATGCTTCAACAGATGATAGCAACTACAAAAAACGCAAAGGCTTTTTTGATAAACTTAAAGATATGTTTGATTAAAAAAACAGCAGTTTTCTTTTTGAAAACTGCTGTTTTTATCTATTTTAGTGTTATTTTTAAATCAAATTCTCTTTTTTCATAAGGTTCAAGCTCTATAAGTTCTCCCCTACTTCTAATCTTATCACGACCATCAGGCGGGTTTGTTCCAGGTTCAATGCCAACAACATAATCCTTCTTGCCTACCTGTTTCCACTCAACCAAACATGGTAATTGCTCACCATCAAACTCGATTCTACAAGCCATACCCAGTTTATCGTTTTTAAGCTCGGCGTAACTTTTCTTTACACTATCGCGATAAAAAACCTGTTCCTTATAATCGGTGATGGGCGCAGAAAATTCATTAGCCTCATTAACACCCTTCTCGGCTTCAGTATCACGAGGGCGCAAATTTTCGCAGTTGGTTAAAAGGGTGGTATCCTCACTTAAAAGAGGATAACCAAAATTCATATGATACAAAAGCATCAAAGGAGTTTTTGCAAATCCCTCATTAACTACCTCATCGTGAATTGTAAAATTATCGCTACCAAGATAGGTTTTTATGGTTCTTTTTAAAACCATATTCTCACCAAACATACTGCTTTCTCGCACCTTGCCCGAAACCGAAATACAGTATTCATCATTTTCATCCCATTCCTGAGAGATACAAACATCATAGGAAGGAATATTTGATATTCTACCGTGGGCACCAAGCTTAACCCCCTCATCAACACAGGGGGCACCCATATAAGTGATTCCACAGGTAGTAAGCAGACCGCCCTCAAAACTACGCAAAAAATCGGGTTCATCATAATGATTTGGTGAAACTACACCCGTTTTTGATATAAATGAAAAAGGAATGCCCTTGTACTCAGCATAGGCAATATTCATACCCTTATCAAGCAAAATAACAAACCTTAATCCGCTACCTGTTTTAACCTCAACAGCGGCAGCGCCCTTTGCTTTGCCCGAATCATATGTATAAGGCATTGCCCCCGCAATTTGAGATATATCACCAACACGCTCGCAAATTTCGGTCTTTGTCATATTTTTTCCAAAAAGTTTCGGCATATAATCACTCTCCACCTTTAATTATACAACAAAGGAACTGAAAAATACAGTCCCTTTTTAAAAATGAGCCGATTAAAAAATCGGCTCATTTTTATTTATAAATTAAACCTCTGGAATTTCAATCTCGATTTCTCTGCCAAGCTCTGCAGATTTGATAATACCGTCAATAATAGCCTGATTGTAAACGATCTCGCTTGATGGAACAGTAGCCTTGCCACCCTCTTTGATTGCATCAACAAATGCACGAAGTTTTTTGTAGAATAGTTGATCATCCTTAGGTGCTAAAGGCATTTCATGCTGAAGAACTTTTGCCCATTTTGCAACTTACTCTTAAAGAAAAATATACTCCATCAAAATTTTCTGATACTATTATTAAAAATTGCTTATGTATACTATTATCAAATATTTTCAGAACTACTGAGCTTGTCTCTATCGAAAAAAGAAACATCAACGCCTTGCAATCGGTTTTGATATATTGCGGTGAGCATTACACAGAGGATATAACCTTAGAAAAAATTGCCGAAAACACACATATGAGTAAATACTACATATCCCATCTTTTTAGCAAAGAAATCGGTATGAGTTTTACTGAATATATAAGCACTCTACGCATTAGAGATGCAGAGTCTATGCTCAAAAAAGGTGATTTAAGCATCACCGAGGTTGCTTTTTCGGTTGGTTTTAACTCTCTTAGAAGTTTTAACAGACACTTTTTTGCTCAAACAGGCAAAACTCCGCGTCAGGTTAAGCGGCAGGATATACAAGCAGAAAAGTAAACAAAATTCGCCCACTTTTACAGTGAGCGAATTTTTTATTTTATATATTCTCCAATAACGCTTTGCAGCCTTTTTTTATTTGTTCAAACACAAAATCAAACCTGCCCGAATACCAAGGGTCCTCAATATCACCTGGCGTATCGGTAAAATCAAGTAACCTATAAACCTTATTATCGGTATCCGACCCTATTATTCTATGAAGTCTTGGCAGGTTATACTCCTCCATAACTATTATATAATCGAAGCTGTTATAATCCTCTTTTGTTATTTGCCTTGCTATATGTTTTGAAAAAGGTACACCATTTTTTCTAAGTGTTTCTGCCGCTTTTGGATAAATTGAATTGCCGATTTCCTCGATTGACACCGCCTTAGATTCAATATGAATATCATTTCTATCCTTGGCTAAATCCTTGCAAACATATTCAGCAATCGGCGAACGACAAATATTCCCGTGACAGAGAAAAAGTATTTTTGTCATATTATATTTCCTTTAGTTTTGTTTTTGCACCATTTTATACTCATCGTAGAATTTGAAATACGGACAGTTATAATCGCTGCCGCGCATAAATCGCATCATTTCGTCCTCGTCTAAATTTATATCACAGACATAGCATTCATACTCTTCGTCATATACAAAATAGGCGCACATTTCACAATTTGACTGTGGTTGATTTTTGTTTTTCATTATATTAGCCCTCAACCTTAAGCTCTTGTAAGGCGCGATAATGATAGTCTAGATTTCTAAGCAATTCGGGCATTTTAAGTGCCGCCGCCGCGCCATTAACGGCTGTATGAAGTGGGTCGGGTGCCATATGAATTTTTGTGCCCAAGCATTTTTCAAGCAATTTATCAAACCCTGTAAGCAAGGAGCCGCCACCCGTAAGATAAATGCCCTCGGTCATAATATCAGCAACAAGGTCGGGTGGTGTTTTTTCAATAACTCTACGAATTCCGCTGATTATTGCATAGCACTTATCGGCAATAGCATCGTATACCTCGCCCGAGGTTATTTCAAAGGTTGTTGGAAGACCTGTTTGCAAATGTCTGCCCTTAACGGTTATTGCAACCTCCAAGGTGTGCTCTATTGCGGTACCAACACGCTTTTTTATGTCCTCCGCCGTATTAAGACCGATAAGTATATTATAATTTCTTCTAACGTATTTTAAAATGCTTTCATCAAAATCGCGAGAAGCCACAGGAATAGAATCACAAGCCGCAATACCGCCCATTGAAATTGTTGCGGCATCGGTTGTACCTGCGCCCATATCTATAACCATACTACCCTTTGGTCTTGATAAATCAAGCCCAAGGCCTGCCGCTACTGCAATAGGCGCCTCGATGGTTTGCGCATTTCTTCCACCTGATGCCTCAACAACATCGGCAACTGAGTGGTGTTGCATTGCCGTAACACCGCTAGGCATAACAACCATAACCTTTGGTTTAATAATACGATTACCAAAAGCCGATGTCATATATTCTTTTAACATACTTTCTGCGATATCATAATCTGCAATTACGCTACGCTGAATAGGAAAAACGGCAGTTAAGCTCTCGGGCGTACGACCTATGGTAGAATACGCTTTTTCGCCAAAATAAACCGGCTCATCTGTGTCGGTATCCACCGTAACCACGCTTGGAAGCTCTAAAACAATTTTATTGCCCGAGGCTAAAACTGTTTTGCTTGTTCCTATATCTATAGCAATATTTGTAGCCATACAAGACCCATCCTCTATTGTGATTATATTTATATTTTACAACAATTAATCTGATTTTTCAATCAGGTTGTCATTATTATTTTTAACAGGATATGTTACAAGGGCAACTGCCGCAAAAACTTCAGTGGCACCCTTTAGTTTTAACTGCCTTGCACACTCACTAAGTGTGGCACCGGTTGTTTTTATATCATCAATTAAAAGAACTCTTTTGCTTTTTAAATCCACATTTTTTACGGCAGAATATTTTTCGTTTACGTTATCATATCTCTCGTTAAAGGTTTTTGTTTTATGCTGTTTGGGAACCGATTTTGCAACCGATAACAATCTCTTTCGTTTTATTTTTAATGCCTCTGCAACTTTTTTAGTTAAAAACTCAAGATGATTATATTTGCGGGTGTGACGATTTGTTTTATCGGCAGGAACACAAGTGATATAATCAAACTCTATTTGACCATAACGCTGATTTATACGCTCGATTAAATGCCGAGCAAAAAACTCGCCGCCCTTAAAATTTGCTCCAAATTTAAAGCGATAGAAGGAAGTTTTGTTTTGGTTATCATTTTCAAAACAACCTATAATGCCATCAAAATAGTAAAAATTCCATTTGCAAGAGCAAAGCTTCATCGGGTGCCCACACTTTTTACAGGTTTTAAGGTCTATCGGCTTAACCAAGCCATCACAATCCTTGCAGAAATAATCGCCTGTAATAAGTTTATCACAACACAAACAATGGTTTGGAAACACCATTTTTATAAAACTATCTATCAGTGCTTTGAGCAAATATATCCTCCAACCTTTTTTTAAGAGATGTATATCTTAAGTTTTTGCGGTTGTTTTCAACCATTGAGTTTAAAACCTGTTTACTACCAACAACTATCAAGAGTTTTTTTGCTCTCGTTACGGCGGTATATAAAAGATTTCTATAAAGAAGCTTTGACGGTGTATCCAAAAGTGGCAGTACAACACACTCAAACTCGCTACCCTGACTTTTATGAATAGTCATAGCATATGCCAGTTCAAGTTCGCCGATATTTTCATTATAATACACGGCAACCTTATCATCATATCTGACCTTAAGCAGACTGTTTTTTCTATCGACCGTTTCTAATATTCCTATATCACCGTTAAAAACGCCCATACCGCCTTCGCCGTTATCGCTTGTCCACATAATATCGTAGTTGTTTTTGGTTTGCATAACCTTATCGCCCTCGCGAAGTTCAAACCCTTTAAAGCTAACCTTTTTAGCCTCTGATACCTTTGGATTAAGCCTGTCCTGAAGCATATTATTAAGGCTAATACTTCCCAAATCGAGTTTTTTAGAGGGGCAAAGCACCTGTATATCGCTCATTGGTTTAAAGCCATATGCCTCGGGAAGTCGTTTTGAGCAAAGCTCGACAACCATCTCTGCTGCTGACAGTCTATCGACATTTTGCAGCATAAAAAAGTCTGATGTTTTAGAGGTGAGTTCAGGCAATTCTCCCGATATTATTTTATGTGCATTGGCAACAATAAGGCTTTCCATAGCCTGACGGAACACCTTTGTTAATCCAACCGAGGGAATGCAGTTTGAGGCGAGAATATCTGCCAAAACATTACCCGCGCCAACGCTTGGAAGTTGGTCGGCATCACCAACAAGGATTATTCTGCAACCAAGCCGTACCGCCCTTAAAAGACTTTCAAACAAAAGAATATCCACCATAGACATTTCATCAACAACCAAAACATCACAGTTTAAGGGGTTTCTTTCGTTTCGGGCAAAGGTGTGCTTTTCTTCGTCACTCCACTCCACTTCAAGCAAACGATGAATTGTTTTTGCCTCGCAACCTGTAAGCTCACTCATTCTTTTAGCCGCTCTACCGGTAGGCGCCGCCAAGGCAATATTTAAATCCTTAGACTTTAGTATTTTAATTATTGCATTAAGGGTTGTTGTTTTGCCTGTACCTGGGCCACCCGTAAGCACCATTATACCGCTTGAAACCGCCATACGAATGGCTTTTTTTTGAAGTTCCTCATACTTGATTTTTTCTTTAAGTTCTATCTGCTCTATCTCTAAATCCGCCATTATTTCACTGGGAGGTGAATATTTTAAAAGCACAGATAATCTTGCCGAAACAAAATCCTCCGCCGCATAATATTTTGGCAAAAACACAAAATCGGTATTATCCATTACCATTAAACGAAGACCTAGCGAATTAAACATTTCATCTATTATTCTGTTTACTTCATCTACCTCGCACTCTAAAAGACGAGCCGCCGTTTCGGCTAGTTTGCTTTTTGGCAAACAGGTATGTCCATTAGATAAATTATGTTTTAAAATATACTCTATTCCTGCGGCTATTCTACAGTCGCTATCCTTTGGGATATTAAAGGTGAGCGAAATTTCCTCCGCCTTTTCAAACGAAAAGCCTATCTGTTCACTACAAAGAACATAGGGATTTTGCCTTATAATTTCTGTAGCGTTACTACCAAGGGCATTAAACACCTTTAAAGCCCCCTCAGGAGAGACTCTAAAGGGGCTTAAAAATAGCATTACATCTCTAACACCAAACTGCTTTTGATACTCCTCGCCGATTTTTATAGCCTTATCAAACGAAATGCCGCGTATCTCCGAAAGTCGCTCGGGCTCGGTTTCGATAATTGTTAATGCTCTGTCCCCAAAGCGCTCTACTATACTTCTTGCGGTTGCAGGGCCCACGCCCCTTATTGCGCCTGAAGATAAATATCTAAGTATTGATATACTATCAGAGGGTGCGGTTTTTTCAAAGGAGTTTACCTTAAACTGAGGACCATATGTAGGATGCGAATCAAAATAACCCGTAAGAGTTACAAAATCACCCACCGATAAAAACGGCATTGTGCCTACCACCGTAAAACTATCATCACTTGTTTTTAAAACTGCAACTGTATAGCCGTTAGAGGAATTCGTGTATGTAATATGCTCTATACTACCGCTGATTTTTTCTGAATTTTTATTTGCTGATACCTCTATCGGCATATTTACACACTCCTTCAACCTAGCCAAAGCATTCAAACTTGAATCAGATTTTGAAACAAGTATTTTCTGCTGTGGCATTGTTAAAATACTCGTAAATCCGTTAGGATTTACTGCGTTTTTGCCTCGCACATCAAAAAATTCT
>JAZNIK010000026.1:0-9443 GCA_045577495.1 Acutalibacteraceae bacterium | reverse complement strand
CAATCCGTAATTTTAGACAGGGGAGATTCACCGTTGTCGGTGGGTTCATAGTTATCCACCTCAGGCAGGGTTAAAGGCAGCTCAGATTCAGGCAGCGCCACCCAGCCACACTTGTCACAATGTACCAGGGGAATGGGTTCGCCCCAATAACGCTGACGGGAGAACACCCAGTCACGAAGCTTGAAGTTAACTCTTCTCTTACCGAGACCGGAATCTTCTAACCAGTCGATAATCTTCTTCTGTGCTTCCTTAACGGAAAGACCTGTCAATATATCGGAATTTATCATTGTGCCGGTTTCAACATCTGTAAAAGCTTCCTTTTCGATGTCAAATTCACCGTCGATTACCTGAATGATGGGTAAATTAAACTTCTTCGCAAAGTCGAAGTCTCTTGTATCGTGAGCAGGAACCGCCATAATAGCACCTGTTCCGTAGCCCATCATAACATAGTCAGAAATATAAATAGGAATATCCTTACCGTTAACGGGGTTTTTAGCGGTTAATCCCTCAATTCTAACGCCTGTTTTATCCTTAACAAGCTGAGTGCGCTCGAACTCTGTTTTCTTTGCACATTCTGCTCTATAACTTAAAATTTCCTCCATATTGGAAATTTTATCTGCATACTTATCAATAATTGGATGCTCGGGAGCCATAACCATAAAGGTTACGCCAAAAAGAGTATCGGGACGGGTTGTGTAAATTTTTAATTCCTCTGCAATTTCGTTAACGCTAAAGTTAACAAAAGCACCGCGAGATTTACCAATCCAGTTAACCTGTTGAAGTTTAATGTTAGGGAGATAGTCAACCTCTTTAAGTCCCTCAAGTAGTTTATCGGCATACTCTGTAATTCTTAAGTACCAAACATCCTTGGATTTTTGCACAACATCGCTATGGCAAATATCACACTTACCACCCTGTGAATCCTCATTTGAAAGAACAACCTTACAAGATGGGCAATAGTTAACCAAGGTCTTATCGCGGAAAGCAAGACCGTTTTCAAACATTTTAAGAAAAATCCACTGAGTCCACTTATAGTACTTATCGTCGGTGGTATCAACTACTCTTGAATAGTCAAAAGAAAAGCCAACGCGTTTTAACTGACTTGTGAATTTTTCAATATTCATATCAGTAACTTTTCTTGGGTGGATACCCGTTTTGATTGCATAGTTTTCGGTTGGAAGACCGTACGCATCAAAACCGATTGGGAAAAGCACATTATAGCCCTCAAGTCTGCGTTTTCTTGATACTACTTCAAGACCGCTATACGCCTTGATGTGACCAACGTGCATACCTGCGCCTGACGGATAGGGGAATTCAACAAGTCCATAAAATTTAGGGCGTGAATAATCCTCTTTTGCCGAAAATACCTCAGTCTCGTCCCATATTTTTTGCCACTTTTTTTCTACATTACTAAAATCGTATTTCATTAATGCTCAGTCCTTAAAATTATTTTGTGTTTATATAAACTCGCTTATATCAAGCTCTTTACCATCATTCCAGGTGTGCTCTAGACCATAAAACTCTCTTGCCTTGCTATCCATTACGTGAACGACAGTTGTGCCGTAATCAAGAAGTATCCAACCGGTCGCTCTGCCCTCAATGTGATGTGGCTCTACTCCATTTTCTGAAAGAGCCTCCTCTACTGATTCTGCCAATGCTCTAACATGGGTTGAAGAAGTAGCAGTTGCAATAACAAAATAATCAGCTAAAACGGTTACCGCTGTAACCTCTATTGCTTTTATATCAATAGCCTTTTTATCATCAAGCGCCTTTACTGCGTGGCGCAAAATTTCAATTCCGTTCAAAATTAACCCTCTTTTCTAAACAACATATTGTTTGTATGCTTTTACTGTATCCTCGTGGATTGGATTACCCTTTGTTTTTAAATCAACAACTGTGAATATCAGTGCCTCTTTTAATGCTATTTCAAGTCCCATATCAACCGCTTTTCGCATATCATCGACACCGTCATAATCTCTATCTTCCGAGGTAAAATCGGCAAGGTACAAGATTTTTTCCAATAGTGTCATATCCGGCTTTGCGGTTGTATGGTAACGAACCGCCGATATGATTTCTTCGTCGCCAATATTTAAAACATTTTTTAAATATGTGGCACCCGATATAGCATGCCACAATTTTTTTGCGTTTTTTGAAACAGTATCTAGTATTATACCAAACTGCTCTAATAATTGCAACTGCTCATTGCCACTTGTATCCTTACAGATATCGTGAAGTAAACCCGCCAAAAAAGCCTTTTCATTATCTGAGCCATACTTCTCGCTAAGTCTTAGTGCTTCCTTAGCAACACAAAGCGAATGATAAAATCTTTTTTCGGTTAATCTTTGCTTTAAAACAACAACATAGTCGTTATATTTTTTTCTAAAGGCTAAACCCTCGCCCGTAAATAAAGGCTCCATTTTAATCCCTCTTATAAAGTTTATTGTCTAGAATATATTTTTCCACCGATTCGCTTAACATTCCCTCAGTGTTTCCCTTTTGTTCAAAGGCTAATCTTACCTCGCTTGAGGATATCGGCAGAGGCTTGTAATCTAAAAGTGTTATTATCCCGCCGACCTTTTCAAGCCCCGCTTTAGCCGATAAAATAGCCTGATTTTCAACTCCTCCACGCTTAAAAACCAGCAACCTACAAAGAGATAAAATATCTTTATACCTATACCATTTATCAAAGGCTACAAGGCTATCGGCGCCTATAATAAGTGTTGGGTTTTGTATACCTTGTGTTTTAAGGGCTTTTAGTGTGTTTAGCGTATAGTTTTTACCCTCTAGCCATAACTCTGCATCAGAAATTTGAACCTGCTCAAAATCGTCAAAGCAAAGGCTACACATATTTATTCTATCCTTAAAGGGTGCGGGTGGATTATCCTTATGTGGTGGCACATTTGCCGGCATAACCAGTATTTTATCAAACATATTAAGGCTTAGAATACGCTTTATCATATCTCTATGCCCTAAATGAGGTGGGTTAAAGGTGCCACCAAAAATTGCGATTCTGCTCAAAGCCTATCACCAAACCTTATTTCTTTTTTAAAAAGATTTTTTGGTTTTCCTTGCTTTTTCTGTAAAGTATAAATTTTCTGCCTATTACCTGAACCACATCTGATGCAGTAGCAGTGGCAATCATATCCGCCGCCTGTCTTGAAGTTTCGGGTGAAGTTTCAAGAGTGGTTAATTTAATTAGTTCTCTTTTCTCCAAGGTTTCATCAACCTGACGAATAAGTTGGTCGTTAACTCCACCCTTGCCGATTTGAAAAATAGGCTCAAGCGAGTTACCCATAGAGCGAAGTTCTGCTCTTTGTTTGCTATTTAACATTATCATTTCTCCTTAGCCAAAACATTACAAGTATTTTTCAAGCTCGGTTACCATTAGTCTGAGCGCCTTACCACGATGGCTGATTGAATCCTTTTCCTCATCGGTAAGCAAACCAAAGCAACCCTTTTCGCCAACAAAAAGCGGGTCGTATCCAAATCCGTTTTCGCCCTGCTTTTCGGTAGCAATATAGCCCTCACAAGCACCTCTTACGGTAAACTCCTTGCCGTTTGGAAAAACCACAGCAACCGCCGACACAAACCTTGCGGTGCGTTTTTCTTTAGGCAGACCCTCTAATGCCTTTAAAAGCTTTGTGTTATTTTTTTCATCATCCTGCTCTTCGCCCGCAAAACGTGCTGAATAAACACCAGGGGCGCCATCAAGATAGTCTACACAAAGGCCCGAATCGTCCGCCACTGCAGCAAGACCTGTGATTTTCATAGCCGAACGGGCTTTAAGAAGTGCGTTGCCCTCAAAGGTATCTGCATCTTCTATAACCTCATCTAATGGGTTTTCAAGTTCACGCTCGCTGATAACCTCGTGACCGAGCGGAACCAATATGCGCCTTAATTCTTTTAGTTTTTTAGGATTTTTAGTAGCTAAAATAAACTTCATTTATTTTTATTCCTCTCCAAACAAGCCCTCTACAAAGGCTCTTGCATCAAAGGGTTGCAAATCATCAATCTGCTCACCGACACCAACAAACTTAACAGGGATTTTAAGTTCATCCATAATGCTAAGCACTATTCCGCCCCTTGCTGTGCCATCAAGCTTGGTTAATACGATTCCATCAATTTTTGCAACCTCGCCAAACTGTCTTGCCTGATTAACGGCATTTTGACCCGTTGCCGCATCTAAAACAAGCAGGGTCTCTTTTTTGCCATAACCAAGTTCTCTATCTATTACTCGGTTTATTTTTGCAAGTTCATCCATAAGATTTTTCTTATTATGAAGACGACCTGCAGTATCTCAGATTATAATATCCGCCTTTTTAGATTTTGCCGATGCGATAGTATCAAACACAACAGATGCAGGGTCGGTTCCCTCTACACTTTTAACCATATTGACCCCTGCGCGCTCTGCCCAAATAGAAAGTTGCTCAATAGCGGCGGCTCTAAAGGTGTCTGCCGCACCCAGCACAACCTTTTTGCCCTCTGACTTATATCTTGCGGCGAGTTTGCCTATTGTGGTTGTCTTGCCAACGCCATTAACGCCTATAACGGTTATAAGGGTTGGCGAGATGCTTGTATCAAGTGTGTTATTACCATCAAGCTTATCAAAAATGATATCCTTTAACATACCCTTTATAAGCTCGGGCTCGGTTACCTTTTGGCTTTTAACCTTTTCCCTTAACTCATCACAAATAGCAACCGAAGTGTTTGCAGAAATATCACACAAAATAAGTGTTTCTTCAAGTTCTTCAAACAATTCTTCGTCTATTTTTGTGAAGGCGGTTAAAACTGAACCAACCGCATTTAAAAACGAACCGCTTGTTTTTTTAAGTCCGTTTTTTATTTTACTAAAAAGACCCATTTTTCTCTCCTATGCTTCAAGTGATTTTAAATCCATTTCAAGCTGAGCTACATTAAGTTGAATTAGCTTTGTTACACCGCGTTCCTGCATTGTTACGCCGTATAGCATATCTGCCGCCTCCATAGTTCCTCGCCTATGGGTGATGCAGATGAACTGGGTATCAAGGTCAGAACGCTTCATATAGTTTGCAAAACGCTCAACGTTGATATCATCCAAAGCGGTTTCAACCTCATCAAGAAAACAGAATGGCGGTGCATTAACCTGCATAATCGCAAAGTATATTGAAATAGCAATAAGTGCTTTTTCGCCGCCCGAAAGACCATCAAGACTTGGTACATTTTTACCCGGTAACTTTGCAACAATGTCTATACCGCTTTGGAGCGGGTCGTCAGGGTTTGAGAGTTTAAGCTCTGCGTGACCGCCGCCAAACATTTCGGTAAATATTCTTGTAAAGTTTTCACCTATTCTGCCGAAGCCCTCCATAAACATACTACGCATTTGCTCGGTAAGGTCGCCAATAAGTCGGTTAAGTTCTGCCTTGGTTTTTTCAACATCCTCAACCTGAGCCGATAAAAACTCAAAACGTTCGCTAACCTCTTTGTACTCCTCAATGGCGGCAACATTAACATTACCAAGTGCCCTGATTTTTGATTTTGTATCGGCAAGAGATTTTTTAGCCTCCTGCGGATTTTCAATCTCTATACCCATATTTTCGGCTTCGGAACGGGTTAGCTCATATTCGTCATAAAGTCGGCGAACAATATCATCTAACTCCTCGGTCATAGCCTCTTTTTTAGCCTTTAAGCGCTCTAACTCGCCGTTAACTCGCTCACGCTCGCTTGTTTTATCCTTTTCGCTCTGCCTAAGTGAAGACGAAGAAGCCTCAATCTCATTTCGTCTATTAAGTTTGCTTTCAACCTCGGCTTGTTTTTCCAAAACCGATTTTTTTGCATTCTCAATCGATTGTTCAAACTTTGCAATCTCCTGCTCGAACTCGGCTTGTTTTAGCTTTGCGGTTTGGATATCAACATCTATCTTCTCGGTTTGCTCCATTCTGCCGCTCATAGCGTTTTTAAGAAGTACAATGGCTGTTTTTGCCGACTGAATATCACGCTCGTTTGTTGCAGATGAAAGTTTAAGCTCGGTAAGTTTTATTGATAGTTCTTCACGCTCATCGGCAGTTTCATCTCGACCGCCGCTCATCTCATCCATCTCGGACTTAATTGTAGCCTCTTTAGCCTCTAATGTTTTGATTTGCTCGCTAGCGGTTTGTATTGTCTTTTCTAGCGACTTTATGCGCTCATCGGAATCGTTTTTATCCTTCTCAAGTTCGGATAAACTGATTTTTGCCGCCGCAATAAGTTGAGAAACGCGGCGAATTTCACCCTCTATGCGAATTTTATCCTCAGTTGCCGAGGTTGCCTCACTTTTAACTGCCAAAACCTCTGCCTCGGCCGATGCAAGTGCCTTTGAGGCTAAATCGTATTCCTCTTGCTTTTTGGCAAGTTGTTTCTCTAGTTCGGCCGCCTTGTTTTTAAGGTTTTCAATATCTCCTGCACGGCTAAGCAGTCCCGAATGTTTACCAAGCGAACCACCCGTAAGCGAACCGCCCTGATTTACAACCTGACCATCTAAGGATACCACCTTAAAACGATAACCATACTTTTTGGCAATAACGGTAGCGGCATCAATATCTTGTGCTATAACAGTTCTGCCAAGTAGCCAACCGATTACCTCGCTATACTTAGCATCAAACTCGATTAACTCATCCGCCATACCAACAAATCCATACTGGTCCTCTAATCCTGTTTCAGAAAAACCACGATTTTTGATAGATGAAAGCGGTAAAAATGTTGCCCTGCCTTTGTTGTTATTCTTTAAAAATGCAATGGCTTTTTTTGCATCACTATCGGTATCAACAATGATGTTTTGTGCCGCCGCACCAAGAGCAATTTCGGTGGCTACAGAATACTGTTTAGGCACTTTTATAAGGTCTAAAACCGCACCGTGAATACCACGCAAAAGTCCATTTTTCGCCTCAGAAACACAAGCCTTTACCGAAAGCTGATAACCCTCCATATTTTTTTGAAGGTCCTCTAAAATTCCGGCACGGCGCATTTTTTCTGCTATATCTAAACTAAGTTTATCAATCTCTTGTTTTTGCTCATCAACCGACGCTTTGCGATTTTGAAGCCTCATTTCGTAGCCTTTTATGGTGTTTTCGGTAGAGGTTAAAACATCATTCGCTCTATCCAAATCTACCTTTAGACTTTGCATCTCTTTTTCAAGGTTAGAGATTTCTGCATTACGCTCGTTGATACCCTGTAAAACACCCTCGTTACGAGTTTTGATATCCTCAATATTAGTGTGCGAGGTTGCCTCTAAAACTCGGCTTTCGGAAAGACCGATAGATACCTCGTTAAGCTCCATAGCCTTGCTTTCAAGTTTGCGTGAAAGCGATTCGCTACTTTGAATAAGAGTTGCAAGTTTTTGGTTTACCTCATCCGCCTGTAATCTAAGTTGTTTGCCCTTTTCCTCAAGCATTAAAATGCTTTTTTCGTGCTCTACAACCGACAAATCGGCATCCGCATCTGATTTTGAAAGCTCGTTTTTCTCGTTTAAAAGACGCTCGATATTTTCATTATTATGTGCGATATTTGCCTTAATAACATTTATTTCGCCCTCGGTTCGAGCAGTTTGCTCCTCAATAGCAGCAATTTCGGATTTTAAGGTGTCAACCGCAACGGTGATGTTTGCAAACTCAGCCGAATTTGCCTCAATGGTATTATCAAAATCGGTAAGTTCTTCTTCTATCTTTTTATATTGCTCGGTTGCTATCGCGATTTTACTTTCCTGCTTACGAAATGCCTCTTTTGAGGTTTCAAGCATATGTAACCAAAGGCCGATTTCAAGATTCTTTTTTTGCTCGGCTAAGCCTAAAAACTTTTCTGCCTTTTCACTCTGCTCCTTCAAAGGACCAACGCGTGAGCGAAGTTCCTCTAAAATATCACGTAAACGAAGCAAATTTTCCTCGGCGGCGGCAAGTCTGCGCTCGGCATCTATCTTGCGATAGCGGTAGCGTGAAATACCAGAAGCCTCCTCGAAAATATCACGACGTTCATTAGATTTTGAACTTACAATGGTATCAATCTTACCCTGACCTATCATAGAGTAGCCATCTCTACCAAGACCTGTATCCATAAAGAGTTCGTGAACATCTTTAAGGCGCACCGAAACACCGTTTATTGCGTACTCGCTCTCATGCGAACGGTAATAACGGCGTGTTACAGAAACCTTGTCCTCATTAAAATTAAGACCACGGTCTTCGTTATCAAAATGTATTGTTACCTCGCAAAAGCCGTGAGGCTTACGAGAGGATGTTCCACTAAAAATAACATCCTCCATACTGGAACCGCGAAGGCTTTTTGTAGATTGTTCGCCCAAAACCCAACGAACCGCATCAGAAACGTTACTTTTACCGCTTCCGTTAGGACCAACAACCGCAGTAAGTCCGCGACCAAATTTAAGGGTGGTTTTATCGGCAAACGATTTAAAACCTACAATGTCAATTGATTCAATCCGCACTGTCTTTACTCCTTATTTATATCTTAAATCTAATATCTTCAATATCCGACTGTATTATCTTACAATTATATCCCATTTTTTTAAGAATTTCAATATTTGCTTTTTTTTGACCAACCATTATTGACACCATTTGCTTTGGCACTTCAATAATAAGTTCGCCTTTTTGTATGTTTTGTTGCTCTATCATTTTTAAAACTCTGTTCAAAAGCACTCTGCTTTTACAAAGTTCGCCAAAAGCCGAATGCCAAGGTCCTGCAACAAAGCGGTCACTTTCAACCGAATGAAGTCCAACCCTTATAACCTTTGTTTTGGAATTTTCAAAAAGTTCCAAGAGTTTTGAGACCAAGTCAACCGCTTCCTCCACCGATTGAGGAAAGTATTTACCCTCACTAACCAAACGATGAAGATAGGTTCCGCTAAGCACGATGGTTGGATAAATTCTAACCGTATCTGCACCAAAACTTATAATCTTTTTAGCGGTATCCAGTGCCGTCTCGTTTGTATCGCCATAAAGCCCCGTCATCATTTGAAGACCTAGTGAAAAGCCTTTTTCTTTAATTAGTTTTGATGCTGTTTCAACCTGCTTTGCGGTGTGCCCTCTGTGATTAAGTCTTAAAACATTATCATCAAGACTTTGACAACCAAGTTCGATAGCAGTAACACCATAAGCCTTTAATGTATCTAAAATCTCCTCGGTAATAGCATCGGGTCGGGTAGAAATGCGTATTCCCGCAATATCTTTACTTTTTACAAATTCATAGCCTGCGCCAAGTAATTTTAGCATATATTCCTTTTTAATTGCGGTAAAGCTTCCGCCGAAAAAAGCAAGTTCTGTTACCTTTGGGTTATAACCCTCTTTGCTTTTTGCCTCTAAAACTGCTTTTTTAACATCATCAGCAGTGGGGGCTGTTACGCTACCTGTTATTGCGTTTTGGTCACAAAAACTGCAACGGTGAGGGCACCCTATATGTGGCACAAAAACCGATATATTTCCATG
>JAZNIK010000025.1:0-9448 GCA_045577495.1 Acutalibacteraceae bacterium | reverse complement strand
TGGAAGAAACCATTATGCCAATGGCACAGCTTAAGGTTGCTATGTTGTTAGAGAAAGAGGGATATATAGCACTTCCTCAAAGGCGCCACCAACAAATTATGGCAGAGAAAAACAGCACCAATCCCGAAGTGGCATATGATGCAATCTATAGAGAAAAAGAAAAAGAGAACCAAATTGATTTTTTAGATACCGCTTTAAAATGTGGTCTTGGTGAAAAGAGTTTTCATAATACCCTTTTAACCGATGAGTTCGGTCCTATGGTTAGGTATTGTTTTGTTTTAACCGATGCCGAATTTGAGGCAGATGAGATTATCATACCACATTTGTGTGATAACTGTGGCGAATGCAAAAAAGCCTGTCCAGGTAAGGCAATCGACCATAACGGAAATGTTGATGCTTGGCAATGCTCGGTTTATTATAATGGCGCAAACGGAACCAAAAATCCATTTATGCCGCCCGATGCTTTTTCCGATGTTGAAAATCGTATTGATATTATTGCGGGCGAGGCAAAGCTTTCACCCGAAAAGGCAAGGGAGATTTTAGATAAAATATATTTTTATCCTCCTGCACAACACGCTTATCAATGCTCAATCTGTGGCAGAGCCTGTGACATAGCATGTTATATTCACCTAGAGGAAAAAGGTGTGCTCTCTAAAAAGTTTTTAACTCCGTTTAGAAAACGCCCCGATTGGAAACTTGATTTTATTTATGATTTAGATAAATAAGAATAAAAAGCCGAATCTTTTATAGGTTCGGCTTTTTACTTTTGTTTGGATAAAATATATGTTTTAATTTTGTTTTATATGGGGCTTGCCCTTGAATTTAAATATTTTACATGTTATTCTAAAAAAGAAAAACAGAGTGTTTGTATAAGGAGAATATATAGCTATGTTTTCAACAAATTTTATTGCGGCAACAAAGGAATATACAGAATATTGTTCACATATTCCTATACCATAATTAAGAAAAGTCTTTGAAATAAAACCACAAATTGAATCGACAAAAATCACAATTTGTGGTTTAGGCTTTTATGAGCTATTTATAAACGGACAAAAAATCACCAAGGGACTTTTAGCGCCATATGGAAAGCTCATTACACCTATCGGATATGTAATCCTAGAAGATAAAAGTTATAACAGTTGTTGCAAACTAACATCTGTATAAGCAGTTTATAAAATCGTAAAGAAGGTTTAAAAGCAAAAAGCCATTTCGCGAAAGCGAGATGGCTTTTTTGCTTTATTGTTTTAGGGAATATATTTCCTTTACAAGAAAAAATATGTGTCGGTCATTTTGTTCTAAAACCTTTACAGTTTTGCCTGTTATGGTTGTTTATTAACAGCCGGTCTGATATAAAGTAAAACCGCAACTTAGGTTTTATAAATCCCGTTGTCATTGGGGTCGCGTCTACCAAGGAATTTTAGCAAAAGGCATGTTTGGCACGATATTTTGAATAGTTTTAATGATTCGTTTTTTCGTTTGCAAATCACACAAATCTCCAACACATTGGCTAAACTTTGTGCAAATATCATTCCAATCCAAAGGCTTTGAAGCTTCGCCTTTAGGAACAAGAACGGTTTCCTCGTAATCACTATTAGAGGTGACTATCTGCATTTTTGCACCTCTTATTCCTGCTTTGCGGTTCTCCATTGTTTCATCGGGAATAAGTGATATTTTTGAGGTTATATCATAAACATCATCAAAATCACAAACACTTAATTCATTTAAACCAAAAGAACCTTTAGTCAGAGCAGAGGCAATGCAGTAATGTATTGAAAACTTGGCTTCATCTGCTGTTTTTGGGTGGAGTATTGTGCCCGCTGATTTAATGGCACTAGGATATATAGTAACGTTTATCTGTTTAATATCCGATAGAGAAAGGTTGTTTTTAAAGATTTGCTCTCGCAGAGCTAAAGCACTGTCAATACAACAATGGGTATGACGGCAAGAGGGATAAAGTTTTAAATAACTTTCGCAAATGGTAAAGGTTTTGCCTAAGTCTTTAAATAAAACTTCCTCATCGATTTTATCGCCAAAGGCATTAAACCAACCTTTTTTGCTTTCTAACGGATTAACAGAACTTTCTAATCCTAATTCTGCCAATTGGGCAGATATTAAACCTGTGCGTGCAGCGTTAGCGGGGTTGATTGGTTTGCAACCCTGACCACTCTCATCAATAATAATAAGACCACTAGACTGAATCGCACTAAGTGAGATAGCATTATATATACCGCTTTGGTCGAGCTTTAAAAGTTTTGAACAAGCAGCGGCACAGGCTAGACTACCGCCTACACCCGTAGAATGAAAGCCATTGTTATAAATGTCGGGTTGACCTGCTCCTACAACTCGGTTGAAAACATCATATCCTGCGATGATGGAAACAATTACATCCTCCCAAGAGGAGTTTAAGGTTTCCGCCAAAGCAAAAACCGCCGACATAACGTGAGCACCTATATGCCCTGACGCCTTTTTGTTACCATCATCCATATCTGCCCCGTGAGCGTATATGGCGTTTATGAAGGCGGCGTTACTGGCGGGTAGTTTGTGCTCAGAAAACAGAACACTAGCTTCCGCAGTACCACCCATCTGCAACATAAGTTTAAGAACCTTATCGTTCAAATTTTTATTTATTCTATATCCCGCACAACAGGCAGCATAATAATCCGCAATAAACAATTTAACCTGCTCAATAACGGTTTCGGATAAGTGATTATATCTTAAATCCGCAACATATTTGCTGATTTTACCTGTAATATCCTGCATAAAACAGCACCTCTTATTGTTGAGATTCGGCTTTCTCTTCCTTTTTGCTTAATGCCTTATCAATATAAGTGTGAATTAATCCAACTAATACGGCAACCGAGCCGATTCCTATAATCCACGGATAGAACTGCTTATATAGGAATACGGAGATTGCTTCGCCTGTAGGACCGCCAATAATCAAAGCAATGATAAATGGAATCAACGGAACAATGCCTCCAAAAAAGGAGACCGACATCATTACACCATAAATTTTACCGATAATTTCGTTAAATTTTTTCATAACGTATGACCTCCTATTAAACAAGACCGAACATTGGGATAATTCCTAATATAAATAAGACAGACAGCAGATAATGAATAGAGATCCAAATCATATTGTTTTTAAGAGTGGGACCAAGTTCTGCCTTTGCAATACCCATACCCATATATACACAAGCACAGTACGGAGGTGTAACACCATGCATAGCACCGCAAATACAAGGGAGCATGGCACAAGCTAGTAATGGGTTGCAACCTGCGGTAGACAAGATGGTAATTATGATACCACCGAAGATTTTTACCTGTGTGGATCCGGGTAAGAACATACCCAAAATAGCAGTAAACAACGGAAGCAATAAAGCCAAACCTAAAAGCCCCATATTAAGAGATTGGAAGAATTCTCCAATAGCAGTTTCAATATTCATAGACTCTAAAAGATTGCTTACAAAATAGGCAAATAAAACTAAGGAGGCAGTAGGAACAACCTTGTTAACACTTTTGGTGATATCCATTGTCATAGCCTTTAAGCTTCTATCCTTAATGGCCTTTTTGCCTGAAAACAAAATACTGCAAATAACAATTAACGCGGGCAAGAACAAAAGAATACTACTAGAGAATGAAGATGAACCTTCACCTAACTGTCTTTGGAAAAAGTCGCCAAACTGATTTGTGATAAAGAAGGGAGCAAAGACAATAATAGGCAAAAATATTGCACGCCAACCTTTTTTCAAAGAGGTTCTAAAGTTTGGGATTTCGGATTTATCCATTGGTCTTACTTTATAGTATTTGCACATAACCATTAAGGTAACAATTCTTTGCAAAATAAACCAAATAGCAATTGCCCAAAGCACTATCCAATATTGTGAGATATTGTATTTGTTTGGATATAGCTTGTCCAAGGCAGCGAATGCAACAGCAATCATACCTGCAGGGGGGATCATATTTCCCATAGTGCTTGCTTGTGCCTCTACATTAGCGGCAAGATGGGGAGGGAAACCTGCCCTTTTCATAGCGGGGATGGTGAAAACGCCTGTGGTCGCAACGTTACCGGGGCCGGAGCCTGAAAGCGAGCCCATATAGGCACTACCAATAATGGCAACAAAACCTGCACCACCGGTAATTCTGCCAAATATAGAGAGTATTATTGCAATACAATCATCTATAATAGAAGTTTTAGAAAGCAACTCAGCAGAAATCATAAACATAATGATAGCATACATACTTGGTTCTTTGAGGGCATCTAAAATAAATGTGCCAAGTTGTGACCAAGTGTTTGTTACTGCTAATAGTGCAATAAAAGCTACTAGCATACATTCGTGCAGTTCGCGTTTTAAAACTGAAAAACCTATAACCGCAACTGCAAGGACTATCCCTAAATACAAAAATTCAATAGGCATAGTAAACTTCCTTTCTTTTTATATTTTAATTTTATTATAAGGCCGTTAAAATTCGTTAGCTTAATAAACTGTTTAATTCATCAAGTCGATTTTCAACATCAAGCGTAGCTTGTACGATTTTAGTTAATTCTTCATTGGATTTTCCGCCATATATTGCAAGTGCCGAAAATTTTTCAATAGCTTCATCTAACGAAAGAGGATTTTCAGGTTCACCCTTAGGTAAAACACTTTCACCCTTTAAAATAGTTCCATCTTTTAAGATAACCTCAACGGTTGCTATTGTTTTTTCAGGGAATGCCGCAGTCATTTCGGCATCCTCGGCAACACTAATCTTTTTGGTTAAGGCCTGAACTTCTAAATTTTCCAAAGCATCGGCGGTAAATGCCTCCATACCTGTTTTGCCGAGCACATAGGTAACAGCAAAATTATAAGGGATACTCATCTTTGCAGATGCAGAGCCTTTAATATCTGTATGGTCGTGTTTTTTAACCGCTAACGAATAAGTTTTTATTTTAACGCAGTCAATAAAGTCTATATCCACCTTATGTGTTTTTCTTAAATCCTTAGCTATGTCTATTGAAGGATGGGTGTATCTGCAAGCGGCATATGGTTTTATATAGGCTTTTTCAATAGCGTATGTGCCATTTAAAAGAGGGGATACAAAGTCTATATCTTCGCTTCCATACATTTGAGATAAAAAGCCTGCCATTCCCGCAAGAGCATCATCGGGGGTATCAAAGCCTGCTTTTGCCATCTGTGTTGAAATCAAACCTAAGAGAGCAGTTTTTGCAACATTGTATGGTTTTAACTGCGAAGCATCCTCTAAAACCTTTAAGCTACCTGTCGCTGATACTGCTGCAGTAGAAAAAGCGTTTTTTCTTTCTTTTTCTGTGTATCCTAAAGCGTATGAAACGGCAACCGCAATCCCCAAAAGACCGCAAGTTCCTGTGGCGTGGTATCCTCGTTGCTTGTGGGTGGGTTGTATGGTTCTTGCCATTGTAAAGGAAGCCTCATAGCCTAATATAGCCGCACGCAACAGGGTTTCACCGCTAAATTTATATTTTTGGGCAAGAGGTAAAAGAACCGAAAAAATAGGAGAGCCCAAATGAATAATACCGGCATTGGTTCCGTCATCAAAGTCTAATGCGTGACCGTTTAAACCATTTAAAAATACGGCATTGTTTATGCTCATAGCCTGTGACATACCAACGGGATATATATTTCCGTCGGCGTCATCAAAAGAACTCATAAGACTATCTATTTTGTCCCTTTGTTCTTTTAGCCCTGCTAACGTTACACCAATATAGTCAAGTAGAGCTAATTTCGCCCTTAAAATAACATTATCAGGGATAGGTTTGTTGGATATACTATCGATTAAATTTAAAAACAATTCTGTTTTGTTCATTAAACAAATCTCCTATCAGTTGGTATTCCTATGCAGTTATAAGAACTATGACTAACAAAGAATATGATAACATAGTTTTGTAAACTTGTCAAGGATAAGTTTGCAAAAAGAGAGGGCTATTTTTAAAATCTAAAAACTTTAAGATTTATACTAGCAGAATAATAGGAACGGTACTAAGGAAAACTTAGCACCGTTCCTATTACTTTTCGTGGGCGTATATTTCTTCCCCAAGAAAAAATATATGTCCGTCTTTTTGTTCTAAAACCTTTGTTGTTTTGCCAGTTGTGGTTGTTTTCATTCGTGCATAACATTCTGCTGAGCCCAAAAACAAAAACAAAAGGCAAAAAACAAGTAGCAGTGATATAAACATAGACCTAAAAAACCAATATAAATTTTTGTTTTTAACTTTTTTCATAAAACTTCCTTTATTTTAGAGTGTTAAGTGTACTTGCTAAGGCGTTACCTACAAGTGTTGCGGAGTATTTTGCTTGCTCGAGTGTGTTTGCATCTGTGCCGCACTCAAGAAGTAGTGAACCGGTTGTAATATTTTGGTTGTATTTTCTTGCCGTAAATAAAATCGGTCGCGCTAGTGTGGGGTACATAACCTCCATGGTTTGTTGAAATTTAATTGCAAGTCTAAAATTTTCCCGCCAATTTGGAAAACCTGTTACATTACCATCTTGGCACCCCGAAACAAGCATAACCTGAGCGGCTTTTTTGCCGTTTATTTGTGTTACAAGTGCTTTTTTTGTGCCGTCGCTTTCTGTCATACTGTCGCGGTGCAAATCTATTACAACTTTAATGGTGGGGTATTTTTTAAGGTATTTTTTTATGGTTTCGGCGGCACGCGAGTATGCGCCTGTATATTCAGGATAGTCGTGCTTTTCTATCGCGTGGATAACGCCTATACCCTTAGAGGTTAAAGTGCTTTCAAGAACCTTGCCTACAGCAACCATGTTTTTGGGGTCGGATGTTGAACGGGTTTTATCTTGGTCGGTATAGTATGCCCTTTCTTCGGGCATATAACTTTCGGTTGTGTGGGTGTGAACAATCAAAACCTGTGGCTTTGTTGTGTTTTTTATTTTAAGCTTTGGCCCAGCTAAAAGCTCGGATTTAAGATTTATATTAAGCGAAGTGTTGTTTTTAATATAAATTTTTTGGTATTTTAAATTTGCGGCAGAATCGGTGATTTTTATGGTTTTTATTTTGCCTTTTGCTTTGCCCTTTGATGCGGCAGTAACCGATTCCTCTGTGGGTTCGGACTTACTTGATTTGCTCGATACATTCTGTTTGTTTGAAGATATATTGCTTTGTGTGGCTGTGCTTTCTACAGATATAGAACTGTTTTGCTCTATGGCTACAGCGTTCATGGGTATCGCAAAAGAAAAAATAAAGGCAAAGCAATAGAGAGATGCTGTTGACAATAAAAAGAATGAAAACCAAAAAAACACACCTTTGCCTATTCGCACCTTAGACCACCCCTTTATATATAATCATATGATTATAGTGGCTTTAAATATGTCAGCCAAGTAGTTCGGCGATAAGAGTACTTTCTAAATTCGGATGCAAAGCCTTATTTATGGCACCCGCTATCATTGTGGCGGCGCGGTCGACCAAAAGGTCAATTTCCCTAGGTGTAACAATCATTTGTTGACCGTCAGGCTCGGCAAGAGTTCCGCTTCCATTTGTTAAATCATAAACCAGAGTTGATGCATCAACAACGGTAGGTACGCCTATTGCTATAACAGGCACACCAAGAGTTTTTTTGCTTATTTCAAGTCGTGCGTTGCCAACCCCCGCACCAGGCTCGATACCCGAATCAGACATCTGAACAGTACAACCAAGTCTTTTTAAAAAGCGCGATGCCAAGGCATCGATTAAAACTACGGCATCGGGTTGAATTTCTCCGGTGATTCCGCAGAGCAAATCAAACGCTTCAATACCTGTTTGCCCCAAAACACCGGGGGAAATAACGGCTATACTGCGAACCGAATTAACATCAGCAACCCTTGCTATTTCCTTTTCTATTTGTCTGGTAGCAAGTACTCTAGAAGCGGTTTTGGGGCCGAGTGCATCGGGAGTTATATCCCTATTACCAAGCCCTGCAACCAAAACTGAGCCTTGCTTGGGTAGAAGTTCACAAAGGCTTTCTGCCACGATCGAAATCATATCATAATCTGTAAGATTATCAGAAAAAGGTGGAACCTCAATGGTTATATACGTACCTATTGGTTTTTCAAGGGCCTTAGCACCTAATGTGTTGGTTATTGAGATTTTAGTTATATTTGCTTTTGATTTTTTTGTTTCTTCACAGGTTACGCCTTCGGGTAGGCTTGAATGCATTTCTTTTTGCTCTAAGGCAAGGTCGGTTCTAAGCTGCATAAATTTTCTCCCTTTAATTTTGTTGCTTTGATTAGCATTTCCCTTTAAAAAGTGATTATACTGTCAACTGTAGGCGGTTTATTTTGATAAAAAATGTTAAAAGTTGCACAAATTTGCAATTTGAATAAAAAATTTCAAAAAACACTTGAAAATAAAGCAAAATAGTGGTATTATTACTTTACGTTGAAATTATAAAGGGAGGTGTGACTATGCCTAATATTAAGTCCGCCAAAAAGCGCGTTTTAGTAAGCGAAGCTAACTACCAACGCAATAAAAGCTATCGTTCTGCTTTAAGAACTGCTATTAAAAAGGCAGATGCCGCAATCGATGCTAAAGCAGCAGATGCAGCAGATACCGTAAAGGTTGCTGTTAAAAAGTTGGATCAAGCAGAGGCAAAGGGCATTATGCATCGTAATGCAGTTGCTCGTAAAAAATCTCAGCTTGCTAACCGTTTAAACAAAGTTAACGCATAGTGTAAAAATAGTTCCCGCTTGTGTGGGTATTATACGGAATATAGCGCACTGCAGCCGTTTTAGGTTAAAGCCTGTTACGGCTGCAACGTGTTTATCCGTAATTTTTTTGGCTTTTATTCATTGCTTGCTTACTTCTTCACTATTCACTATTACTTATTTTCTTTTATATGCGGATATGGCGGAACTGGGCGAAGCGGTATGCCGCACCCGGTGGATGATGAAGGCATAGCGCTGAGGTGAAAAAACTAGGAGCAATGCGAAGTGCTCCAAACGAGCAGAGCTCCTCAAGTTTTTGAGGGTAACGCGCGTAGCGCGTCTGCCTTGAGCTTGAACATTTACTTTTTGACTATTACTTATTTTCTTTTATATGCGGATATGGCGGAACTGGCAGACGCGCTAGATTCAGGTACTATTGCGTGAATCAAGTCTTATGCTTTCTACCAGATAAGCCACAAACCCTTTAAAATCAAGGCTTTTAGAGATTTTAAACTTGATTTTCAAAACTTCAAAAATCTCTAATTTTGGTCGATGTCTTCCAAATGTCTACCAAAACACCAAAACTTAATAAACACATGCGGATATGGCGGAATTGGCAGACGCGCTAGATTCAGGTTCTAGTCGGGGCAACTCGGTGCAGGTTCAAGTCCTGTTATCCGCACCATCGTCCAAACCTAGTAATAATGCGGGTTTGGACGATTTTTTATGTTCTAAATTCGCTCTGATTTTAGTCTCAAAATGCCTCTTTTTTCGTGGAAGACATTGGTAGACATCTT
>JAZNIK010000024.1:0-54558 GCA_045577495.1 Acutalibacteraceae bacterium | reverse complement strand
GGAGAGCCTTCCGGTAAAGTATGCCAAATGCCATCAGTTCTACTAGATATACCACATTTAGCAGGCCAAATTGAATAGGATTCAAACTGTAGATTGGTTTTTACATCAAAAATAAAATTATATTTTGTATTTGGTTTTAAGTTTGCTTTTATGTAATGATAATGATAGTTGGTCTCATTGATATAAATTACATCGTAACTATCTAATGTAGATGCTGCAATAGTCATTGCAGGTCTTGCTTTAGAGGTATCCCATAAATTAGCATTCATTAAATCATAGGTGGTAAAACGACCTGTAAGACTAATGTTTCCGTTTACTGTTACAGGATACTCTAATGTGTCGGCTACCTTAGTATTAGTATTATCATACCAGCCCAAAAACTCCTCATTTGCATTTGGAGTAGCGGTGAATTTAACAATGTCGCCCACTTTACTTGATTCTTTAGAAACACTTGCCGTACCGTTACCTACGGCACTTGCGCTTACATTTACTACCTCTTCAACTCTTACGTTTTTATAATAAAGTATATCCGAGGATTGGCCACTAATTTGACCATCCATTCTTAGGAACAGTTCATAAGATGTGTCGGTAGAGTTTGTAGTAAAAGGAATGGAAATATCCTCATACCAAGTGTTTGCCTCTGTTACTCCCAAGCGTGTATTATCACTGCTGATCAGAATAGCATCATCGGTAGTATATGTTGAACCCGTTGGAAGTGCATTACAATCACCTGTTTGGGTAGAAACCCCACACTTTGCAGGCCATACTGCATATTTATAATACAGCATAGTTGATTTAACATCAAAAACAAGTCTATAGGAAGTGTTTGGCTTTAACTCAGCAGATATAAAGTGATATGCCCAACGCAACGTACCTGTTAATTTAATTTCATCATCTGCAGTTTCTGTTATAGAAACATCGGTTCTGCCAGGGTTCATGCCCCACAAATCAACATTCATTAAATCATAGGTTGAAAATTTTGCGGTAAGAGCGGTATCAGCGGTTATGGTAGCTGTGTACTCCAAAGCATCGCTAACCTTGGTATTGCCATTATACCAACCAAAGAATTCTTCTCCCTCGTTTGCGGTTGCGGTAAAGGTTGCATTTGTACCATTAACTACTACATCTGCTGTACCATTTCCCACCGCAGAACAGTTTGTACTGAGTTTTTCGGCAAGATTGAAATCATAAAGATATACCTTATCAGAACCAGCGCTATCTTTAGTAATATTTAATCTAATAACAAAAACATAATTTGTAGTTGTTGTAGGAGTTAAGGAGTATGTATATGTTGCTTCTGTATTATATATGCTGGTGCTTGATGGTTCCTTACTTAATAAATAATTACGACCATCGGTAGTGCCATTAACCTTTGAATTTGCATACTGCTCATCAAAAACGCGGATATGAGTTATATTATCCACATTTGTGGAATGAGCGGTAAAGGAAAAATCATATTCCTTACCGGCAGTCAATGCCTTTTTAAAGTAATAGAATTGAGGTGAAGCAGCGGTTGAAAGGCCGATTGCATTATGGTTAGTGCCACCAACCAAAATCTGCTCATCAACGCGCGCACCCCATCCATCACAATGGGTGAAATCTGATGCTGACAAATCCGCTAAAAGATTTTGCCCCTGTGCACCTGTTGTAGCTGTGGTTTTGGTTATTACAAAAAGCGAACTTATTGTACTAAAAACCAAAACTAAGCAAAGCAACAGTGAAATAGCTTTTCTCATAATAATCCTCCTAAAAACTTGCTAATAATTGATTCTTCAAAATATAAGAATACAATTTTACAATCTTATAATAACATATTGACAAATTAATTTCTATGTGCTATTCTGTAAAAAAAGGGCTCTATTCTCTCATTTTTTAAAAGGGAGTGTTTTACTTGCCAAGCTTTGATATTAATCAATCAGTAACGTTATGCTCATATTTAAGGGAGTTAGATAAGGTTTATCTTGAAACCGGCTATAGATTTATAAAAATATCAGATGGCTTTGCCAAAATTTTTCTTAAAGATACTACTTTGATACTTCATCCTAATGAAATGGCTTTTTTCCCTAAATCTACTGTTACCGAAATTAAGTTCTATGGCTCACAAAACATTCGCGAATTTTTAATTTCTTTTAGACATTTTCCTTTGGTTGAGCGTTTTTATTACGATATACAAATTTTAAAAATAACACCCGAGCTTGATACACTGTTCTCTAAACTTGTTTTTGACCGGTGGCCATTAGAATGCTCTCAATTGGGTAATTTTTATCTTTTTTTGGATGAAGCAAAAAAACATCTAAAAGAACGCGCTTCTAGCGATAAAGAGCTTCAAATTTTTAAAGCCTTGGAATATATGGATAAAAACAATATTTATGATATACCAACACTTGCCAAGCTCTGCTCTATGAGCGAATCACGCTTTTATTCAAACTTTAAACTTGTAACAGGAATGACCCCTATAGAAAAAAAGCACGAAAAGCAGGCGCTTAAGGCCGAAATTCTTTTGGGTTCTACCGATATTTCGATTGAAGATGTCTGCATTCAAGTAGGATTTAGTTCTATGCGCCACTTTAGAGATGTTATTCGCAAAAGATATGGTACAACCCCCGCGCAGTTAAGAAAAGATAGAAAAAAACCACCACACGGTTAGAAGTGCTTATTAAAAAGTATACCTTAAAAACAAATATTTGTGTATCTCCAAATTAAACCAAGTAAGTCATATTTATGCAAACTTGCTTGGTTTTAATTTGAATTTATTTTTGTCACAACGTGTTGAATTTTTTAAAAATATATGTTATAATGTTTAGGTATGCAATGAGGCATTCGATTTGATTGTTATTTCTATTGTTTACAGATGGGAGTATATGGATGAAAAATTCTCTATTTAAAAAACGTTTTAGAATAATTATTGCCTTAGTCGTTATGGATTTTATCACAATTTTAGGCTCTTTTTTTGCGGCGTTGTGGTTAAGGTTTGAATTAAGGTCTTTTGATAAGTTAACAGGTACAAGATTTTTTGAGTTTTTAGATATCTATTCTAATGTGATTTGGAAATGGGCTATAATCTCAATTATCGTTTTTGCCATTGTAAAGCTGTATACCACTATTTTAAGCTTTGCAGGGCAGGAGGATTTATTAAGGATAGTAATTGCCTACTGTATCCTTGCTGTTGTAGGTGTTGCGTTAGTATTTACCTTTCAAGTAGGGCTTCCGCGTTCTTGTTATCTGCTTGGTTGGTTCTTTAGTTTTGTTTGCACCGTGGTTTTACGTTTTGCGCGTAGAATAATGATAAGTGTTAAAGCGTTTTTGCATCGGTATGCCGGTAGTTCTGCAAAAAGTGATAGAATTATGGTTATTGGTGCGGGATATGCCGGTCGTATGCTTGTAAGAGAGTTTGCAGAGAGCGACAAGTTAAACGGCAAAATCGTCTGTTTTATAGACGATAATCCTCAAAAGGTTGGTTGCCGATTAGAAAATATTCCCATAGTCGGCACTCGAAAGAGTATTATTCCTTGCGTTAAAAAATATGCTATCGATAAAATAATTTTTGCTATACCAAGCTCTAATGGTCAAGATAAAAAAGCCATACTGGATATTTGCGGTGAATCGGGCTGTGAGGTTGAAGTAGTTCCCGGTGTTTATCAGTTGGTAAACGGTTCCTCTCCCCACAAGCTTAGAAAGGTTCAAATCCAAGACCTTTTGGGCAGAGATCCAATCTCTGTAAATATGGATGAAATTTACAGATATATCTCGGGCAAGGTTGTTATGGTAACAGGTGGTGGCGGCTCAATAGGCAGTGAACTTTGCCGTCAGATAGCAATGAGCGCCCCAAAAACTCTTTTGATTTTTGATATATATGAGAACAACGCATATGATATTCAAATGGAATTGCAACGCAAATATCCCCATTTGGATTTGCAGGTTTTGATAGGTTCTGTTAGAAACACCGCCCGATTGGACTATGTCTTAGGAAAGTACAAACCCGACATTGTTTTCCATGCGGCCGCTCACAAGCATGTTCCGTTAATGGAGGATAGTCCAAACGAAGCCGTTAAAAACAATGTATTTGGAACCTATAAAATGGCGTTGGCAGCGGTTAAATACGGCGTTAAAAAATTCGTGCTGATTTCTACAGATAAGGCGGTTAACCCCACCAACATTATGGGCGCATCTAAACGCCTTTGCGAAATGGTTGTTCAAATGATGAACCGCCAAAGCCAAAACACCGAATTTGTTGCTGTGCGTTTTGGTAATGTTTTAGGCAGTAACGGTAGCGTTATTCCTCTTTTTGAAAAACAAATAGAAGAGGGTGGACCGGTAACGGTTACACACCCCGAAATCACAAGATTCTTTATGACAATCCCTGAGGCAGTTTCGTTAGTATTACAAGCAGGTTATTACGCCAAGGGCGGCGAAATCTATGTTTTGGATATGGGACAACCTGTAAAAATAGCCGATATGGCACGTAATCTTATTCGCCTTTCGGGATATGAGCCTGATTATGATATACAGATAAAATATACAGGTTTACGACCGGGTGAAAAACTTTATGAAGAACTGCTAATGGATGAAGAAGGTTTGCAGGAAACCGAAAACAAGCTTATTCATATTGGCAAACCCATTGAAATGGATGACGAGCTTTTTAAAACTCAGCTTGAGCGATTAGAAAAAGCTTATAAAGAAGAAACAAATAATATGAAAGAGCTTGTAGCCGAAATTGTTACAACCTATAAGCCTTCACATTAAGAAGAGGTGTTAAAAATGAAAGGAAAACATTTTAACGATAATACCAACGATATTTCATCAGTATCCCCACATTATAAGCTCAAAAAATCTTACCCTCTGATAGTTAATATTGCCTTTATTTTGCAAATTGCTGTTATGGTTGGTGCAACTGTTTATATCGCATTACTTCATCTGCTACCACTAAAATATATAATTGTTTTAGCCCTTTTTGAAATTCTTGTTGTTGCTTTTCAGGTTTGGTTGTTGCGCATAAAGAAAAAACCAAATTTCACAAGAACCTTATCTTTAATTTTAAGCTTTGTTATCCTATTTGTTTCTATTTTTGGTTCAATTATGATTGGCACTGTTTATGGCTCTATATCTAAAGTGTCTGACAAGGAATTGCAGATTCAAGCCGTAAAAACAGATGTTACCAAAAAGCCGTTTATAGTTTATCTTTCGGGTATGGATACCAGAGGTTCAGGTTCTATTAAAGATAAGGGTCTATCCGACGTTAATATGGTAATTGTTGTTAATCCCAAAACAGCAAAAATGCTTTTGGTTTCTATCCCTCGCGATTACTATGTTCCTCTTTACGGTGACTCCGCTAAAATGGATAAACTTACCCATGCGGGTAACCGTGGTATTGAATGTTCAATGAGCACCTTGGAGTCGGTTTTTGATATTAAATTTAATTACTGCGTTAAGGTTAACTTCAAATCGGTTTACGATATCGTTAACGCTTTAGGTGGTGTGACGGTTGTTTCGGATTATAGTTTTAAAAGTAGATATTCATATACCAAAAAGACCTATACATTTGTCAAAGGCGAAAACCATTTAGATGGTGATGCTGCTTTAGCCTTTGCAAGAGAAAGAAAAAGCTTTTCAGGCGGTGACCGTCAGCGCGGTAAGCACCAACAAAAAATTATCAGTGCCATTGTTAATAAGGCTATGTCACCCTCAATTCTTAACCCATCGAAATTACAGAGTGTTTTAGATGCTGTAACAGAAAACACAAAAACCAATATGGAATATAAAGATATTTCAAAGCTTGTTAAATTCCAGCTTAACAAAATGCCAAAGTGGAAGGTTGATTCCGTTTCGGTTGATGGCACAGGTGCAAGTCGCACAACCTACACAACACCTAATCAAAAGCTTTCTGTTATGATTCCTAACCAAAGCACAGTTGATGCCGCAAAGGCAGCAATCAATGCAGTTGTAGAGGGTAAGGAAATCCCAACAGAAACATCTTCTGATGCTTCCTAGAATTAAAATGAAACGAAAAAAACAACCCCCGTTGCTTTCAAAAGCAACGGGGGTTGTTTTTACCTTATCTAAAAGAACAAACCATATTCAACAAAACAATAACTATCTGTCCAATCATTATTTAAACCACCGCACCATACAGGTGATTCGTGGAAAAAGCTTGGTGGAGCTACTCCAAAGCATTCCCCTTCTTTTAGATGGAACGGGCCAAGCAGATTTCTAAGATTGCCTGTTACCGTGATTTCAATTTCATTTTCGCCCTCAGTTAAAAGGCTGCTGATATCAATCTCATAAGGCTCCCACATAATGTCACCCGCGTCCTCGCCGTTTATCTTAACGTTGGTAACATTAGAGCAAAGTCTTGAAATTTTAAAACTACGGTTTTTGCATTCATCTGCAAATAAACTAATTTTCTTTTTAAAGGTCATACAACCCGCGAAGAATGGATATCCCTGTTCTGCCATATTGCCTGCTACCGCCGTTTTTGGAGCATTACAGATGTAAAATTCTCCATTAGTTCTAAGTGCTCTATCTTTTAATTTTTCAAATGTGCTATCTGTCTTAACTGCAAAATCACCAACAAGATAAATCGCTTCAAGCTCCATATCGTATGAGAGCTTGTTCTTCTCAGATTCGAAAATCAAGGAGTTTTTAAGGTTTTCATAAACCTTTTCACTCTGCACAAAATCACAGCAGAGTCTTATCTCGTTTATACCCAATTTAACTGCATCTTTAATATCAATAAGGCGGAAAGCTGCGTCGTGATAAAAGCCTAAATCGATTTTTTCTATTTTTTCTCCGTTAACAGTTATATCAAACATTTCGGGTGTTTCAATCGCAAGTTTTAGGCCATTAAACCCATCTTCCTTAACATTAAAATGATAAACAAGCTCGGTTTTGACCTTACGCTCAAAGGCACACGCCTTTTCTTGAACATCACTAATTGGTAAATTTTTTGCAAATAGTTCACCATCAAAATAAACATCGCAATAGTCTAGAGTTAGCGCATTATCATCGGTTGTGAGCTCCCAATCACCGCAAAGCTTATCGGTTATAGGCAAAAGCTCTTTCTTGTTTTTGGAAAGGCTAACCGCCCTATCATCATCATAAACAAAGAAAATTCGCGAACCACGTGAATAAAGGGTTGTTTTGATTTCAAGCTTATCAGACAATTTTTCAAACTCTACTGAGCGCTCATCGCCCGATAAAGCATCATACTCAACCGCGCTTTTACCATTTAATTTAACAGTTAATTCATAGGTCTCATAATTTGGGTTGACTATGTAATACATTGTCATACCCTGCTCCTTGAACCCTCTAACCGCTAAGGATACAGGCTGAATATAGTCTTCTCCCTTTTTATATTCAAGGGTTGCATCACGCACCGAGTCGGGAATACTACTTGCCAAAGCATCAACCTTAGTTACTACACAGTTTTTAGCAAAGGCTTTTAACTCCTCGGATAAAACACCGTCAACATATTCGGGAATTTCATCTGTGAAAATAACAAGTCCACCCTGGCTTTTAAACTCTTTTATAAGTGCAAATGTATTGCTACCAATACAGGTTGATGGCGGCACAATAACAACCGAATAGTTTTGTGTGCCAACCTTTAGTTTGCCATTTTCTACCGAGCCATAGCGTTTCATTATTCTGTCATCACCAAGATGATACTGAATACTATCGCTCTCTAAAGCCCACATGGTTTTTTCTAGTTTTCTGCAATAAACATTAGATAATTCTGTGTTATACTCTTCATCATTAGGGTTAGCGTCTGAATATGAAACCCAACCACTCTCAATACTATGTAACAAAAGTACTTTATAATCAATGGAGCCCTCGGCAATAAGCATACCAATTCGACTAACCATATCGTTAAATTTTTTGTAATCCTTCCACCAAGGTTGATGATGAAAAAGAGAGGCAGGATAATCGCGCTTACGAATACCCCTAAGGCTATACCCCTCCAGATGCTGACAAAGCCAGTTGATACCGCGCACCATCTGTGACTCATACATCCATCTTAAATCCTCGAAGCTAACATTCCAACCGCTAAGAGCAAAGGTTTCGGATAAAACTTGCTTTTTGCCAAGTTGGTTTGCAACCGAGGCAAGTTGCTTTTCGGTTTGCAAATCAGGAAGTATACGGAATAGATGGTCCATGCCCGGTATATGCATATATTCGTAAAGAGGCATACAAGCACCATTAGACATAATCTGACCAAAAAAGCTTTCTTCAACAGCAACGTGACCAGTATAAAGCTGACCATTTTGGTTACACCAATCAAATATCTGCTTATTGTAGCTTTCGGTGAATAAATCAGTCACCATACTCCAAAATCGATAGCGCACCTGCCTGTATCCCTCTAAATCATAAAAAAGCTTTGGCAAAAGGGGCAAAAGAGACTCGTTATATCTGCTCATATACTCCTTTTCCATCACAAACGACCAAGGGCAACCATTACGAGAAATCTGGGGCTCATCTGTAAAAAAGCCAGTCATTCCGCCAACGCCGTAGCCAAATTTTTCGGTATATTTTTCGTATGTGCTTTTTATAAACTCTGCTATAACCTCTTTATCTAACGTATCAACATAAAAAGGGTTAACATCATAATACATATGATAAATTTGATTATCAATAGTAACATTTATAATTGTATGCTCCTTGGTTTTAGGCTCATCAACCTTTTCACAGCGAAGATATTTTTGTTGATATCTAAGACCTAAACCATTAACCGCACCACTACCAAAACCGCTTGGCCAACCATTTTCATCATAGCCCCAAGCATACATACCATTTTCTTTTGATTTATCAATAGATGCCTTTATATTATCAAACCATTCTTTTGACATATACTCGGTTTGAAGTCCGCCTCTGGCATGCATAAAAAATCCGCCAATACCGGCATTTTCCATAAGTTCTATTTGACGCTTAGTTTCTTTTGTTTTAAGTTTTTCGTTCCAAGACCAAAAAGGTGCAGGACGATATTTTTTTGGTGGGTTTTTTAAAGAATTAAAATCCATTGATATACCTCCTGAAACGCATAATCCTCGCCTAATTTTAAAGGTGGGATTTTCGCTTTTGCTTATAACAATTATAAAATATAATTTTGCTTTTGTCCACTAAAAATAGCTTATTTACAAAAAACTTCCATAGTAACTGTTATACTATGGAAGTTTTGATTTAAAGCGTATAGCCCGTTAAGGCTATATCGTCGCTAATTGCATTTTCTGCTTTTCTTAGATTAACTGTTCTTTGTTCATTTGGCAAAAGCGAGAAATAGTTATCATCAAAAATATATTCACCCTCAAGCTCGACCGCATGAATATATGAATCAGCCTTGAGCGTAATGCTATTTTCATCACGACTTATGATTTTAACCGCATCGCAAGGCACAATAGGTAGATTTCCGTTTTTATAAAATGCTCTGTCATGCTCGTTCTCGCCATTAGCATCACAAATTAGTATAGCGCCGTCAGGAATCTCATTAAGCTCGAGTGTAGTCACCATCTTAGAGGTTGCAGCACTAATATCAACGCTTAACTTTTTAATCGATGTTGTTTGACCGTTCAAAACATAGCAAATATCAAGAGCAACCTTTTTATCGGTAAGGGAATCATTGCAAATGTGTATTTGATAATTTTCTTGCTTATCAATAGAAACAAGCAAATCACCGGCGCAACGCTTAAAGCTATAAAAAGATGCTTTAGGTAGACAATAATAATCTACAAATGACCAACCTGTTGATGCAGGCCAACAATCATTCCACATCCAATAAATAATTCCGTTACAAAAACCGCGATTACGACGAATGTTTTCCATTGAAATTCTTATCCACTCATATTGCACATACTTTAGTTTAAAGAATCTGTCATATCCATCTTTAAAATCACCCAATACCTTTGTGGTAAACTCAATCAAGGTGTGGAAAAGCGGTGTAGGCAATCCCGGATTGCTCTTTGTGTGATACTCCCACATCTCTAAATCATTATAAATATCGTCATCTGACATAAATCTTTTAAGAGATGGATAGTTTATAGCGCCCATTGTTGGCTCTTCGGCTATAAATCTTGCAAGATACTGCGAGAAGTATTCTTTATAGTCGACCATATCCGACTCGGCAATATAGGGGAATATAGCATCACCCAAATACTGAGTATTATGTGTGGTGCCTGAGGTTTTAGAAGCATATGGCTCACCGCCGCAGGGACTTGAAGGCAGGAATCTACGGCGAGGGTCATACTGCTTTAACATAGGCATAATGCCTTGATGTATTGCTGTTCTACCATGATAGTCCTCTGCAGTATCATAGCCGAGAATAGCATTTTCATTGTCGCCCGACCACCACATAAGGCAGGGGTGATTTCTAAGCATTATAGCGGCATGTTTAGCCTCTTTTCTTAACTGCTCGATAAACTCAGCCTTTTCCTCGGGGTAGTGACCGCAAGCCATTAAAAAGTCTTGGGTTACCAAAATACCTAAGCGGTCGCACTCATTATAAAAATGTTGTTTTTCAAAAATGCCGCCGCCCCAAACTCTAAGCATATTAAGTCCTGCCTCTTTGGCAAGAGAAAGGACTGTTGTGATTTTTTGGTCCTCCTCTGCTGAGGGGAATGGCTCACAAGGTACCCAGTTTGCACCCTTACACATAATAGGTGTGTTGTTTACCAAAAGCAAAAATCCCGAGAAATCTTCGTTTCTATCATAAATTTCGCCGCTAACGGTATCCTTGATTTTAAGGCAAAGGTTGTAATAATCACTGCCAACCTTGTCTTTTTCTTCTAAAATACGAACTGTACGAATACCGAATTTATACTCTTTATCGCAAATTTTAAGTGTGTATAACGGTTGCTCGCCGTATCCTGTAGGATACCATAACTTTGGGTTTTTGATATCTATGTATTGCTTAAGGAAATCTTCTTTTCTAAACCAACGATGCTTATAAACCTCCTCACCGTCAGGTGATATTATCTGCATCTCGGCAAAACCGCCGTTTTGATAGTTTTCAAACTCGGCCTCGACAACTATTTGAGCAAAATTACCGTCGATGCTTTCGGTATAAACATAAACATCCTTAACACAAAAATCGGTGTTGCAATCAATATGCACATCGCGCCAAATACCACAGGTTACAAATCTTGCAACCCAGTCCCAACCATATGTGCACTGAACTCTACGAGTATGCATACGCTCTACCGTAAAGGCGCCATTACGCTTTTCTAACCCCTCCACCTTTTTTATAGGAGAATGAAAATATACGGAAACTTTGTTTTCGCCCTTTTTAAGCCTATTTGCAATATCAAATCTATGCTCAATAAACATATTATCAGTTGATGCAATAAGAACATCATTAACATAAACATCTGCGTATACGTCAAGTCCCTCAAAAACCAAATCTGCTTTTTGAGGTATATCACTTATATCAAAAGTTCTTGTATATTTAAAATCACGATTTTCTATCCATTGGCAAGCATCTGCATTATCACGATAATACAAATCCTTTGGAATTTTAATGCCCATTAAATCGGTATGCACACAGCCCGGAACGGCACCATTAAAAGAAAAGTCCTCCTTGCCGTTTTCGGCATAGCAAATAGCCGACCATTGTCCATTTAAATCAATTTTTTTCATACCTTTATCTCTCCAATAAAAAAGACTTTATATGAGTTAAATATATCATATAAAGTCTTTTTTTTCAATATTAAAGATTGTGATTTTTGTCTGTTTTTAACACTATTTTTGGCTTTTATCAACCTAATAACACATCTGTAGCAAGCATTATACAAAAGCCAGCAAGAAGAGCATAGGTTGCACCTCGTTCATTTCCGTGGGCGTGGGTTTCGGGTATCATTTCGTCGCTTATTACATATAGCATAGTTCCACCTGCAAAAGCAAGTGCAAAGGGAAGTATAAATGAAGCAACGCTTACCGCGAAATAACCAAGCAAGGTGCCGATTACCTCAATGAAACCCGTAATCATAGCACAAATAAAGGTTTTTTTAGGGGATACTCCTGCCGCTAGCATCGGACCTATTATTACCATACCCTCTGGTATATTTTGCAGAGCTATACCACCAGCTATCAAAATCGCATCTACCGTATTGCCCGAACCAAATCCAACACCCGCCGCAATACCTTCCGGCAAATTATGTATTGCTATTGCGGTAACAAAAAGCAACACTTTGTTTAGATTTTGATTGTTATGGTCCTCAATATCTTTTCCCACGAGTTTGTGTAAATGGGGTACGATTTTATCGATAAGGTTAAGGCAAAGGGCTCCAACAAATATACCTGCAACGGTTACAAGCAGCCCATATTTTTCCGAATATTCAAGGGATGGTAAAATTAAGCCCAAAACAGATGCTGCAAGCATAATACCCGCTGCAAACGAAAGCACGATATCCGAAAATTTATGGGATATTTTTTTAAAAGCAAAACCTATAATTGAGCCTATAATTGTAGCCGAACCAACGCCAAGTGCCGTTAATAATACAAGTTCCATAAAAACACCTATTTTTTTAAAAGCCGCATAAACAAAAAGTCTATGCGGCCTTTTAATAATTATTCCTCGCTAAAGCTATCTTTACCTACTCCGCAAAGTGGACAGGCAAAATCCTCGGGTAAATCCTCAAATTTGGTGCCGGGGGCGATGTTGTTATCAGGATCGCCGTTAGCCTCATCATAAACCCAACCACAAACGTCACATACATACTTTTTCATAAAATTCTCCTTTAATAAATTATTTTATTTCCTCAAAATCGGCAACGCCGTGTTTGCATAAAGGACAAATAAAATCTTCGGGAAGCGTATCTCCCTCATAAACATAGCCACATATTTTGCAAACATAGCCTTTTTTACCCTCTGTTTCGGGCTTAGGCTTTACGTTATCTAAATAATATGTGTATGTCATTGTTTGTTTATCACTTAAAACTCTTGCCTCGGTAACCGAGCAGATAAACATTCCGTGTGTGTCTAAATCTATATACTGTTCCACCTTAAGTGACATAAAGGAATTGATATATCTAGGTAAAATAACAAGTCCGTTATCCGACCTAAGCGGAATGCAATCTGCGAATTTATCAACATTTCTGCCGCTAACAAAACCAAATTTTTCAAACACATCGAAGGGAGCATCTGTTGTGAGGCAGTTGATGTTCATAATACCACTTTGTTTTATAATATGGTGCGAATAACTTTCTTTATTTATTGTAACTGCAACTCTGTTTGGAGTATTTGTTACCTGAGTTACGGTGTTAACGATAATTCCGTTATCTTTTTTACCATCATTAGAGGTTACAACATATAAACCATAACCAATATTAAACAGTGCGGTGATATCGTTTTTGTTTTCTGCCGTATCCTGTAATGCCAAATACTCTTTGCAAAGCTCCTCTGCCAAAGCATTAAGCTGATTTGTACTATCCTCATTAAGCGCAGACAAGATTTTAACGGTATTCTCCGCAAAGTCTATATTTTTGCTTTTTTCAAACATTAAGCGCATTACCTTAGCGGCAAGTGGTGCCCAGCTTCCATTCTCTATAAGCGCCACCTTACGATTACTGAAATTTCTCTCGATAAGATGATTTATAAACTCACGCATAAATGGAAAAATCTCTGAATTATATGTGGTGGTTGCCAAAACAAGTTTACTGTAACGGAACGCGTCCTCAACCGCCTCTGCCATATCGCATCTGGTAAGGTCATTAACCACAACCTTTGGGCAACCGTTTTCTCTAAGTTTATCGGCAAGTGTCATAACTGCTTTTTTAGTATTACCATAAACAGATGTATATGCAATTACAACGCCGTCCTCCTCGGGCTGATAACTCGACCAAATATTGTAAAGATTCAAATAATATCCTAAATTTTCGGTTAAAACAGGGCCATGAAGAGGGCAAATAATCCCAATATCTAACCCCGCCGCTTTTTTGAGCAAACTCTGAACCTGTGCGCCATATTTGCCTACGATGCCTATATAATATCGCCTTGCCTCACATGCCCAATCTTCCTCTACATCAAGGGCACCAAATTTACCAAATCCATCAGCAGAGAAAAGCACCTTATCTGTGCTATCATAGGTTACAATAACCTCCGGCCAGTGAACCATCGGTGCAGTAACAAAGGTTAAATTATGTTTTCCAAGGGATAGTGTATCACCCTCACCAACCACTATCTGTTTATCTGTAAAATCTGTGCCGAAAAAGTTTTTCATCATGGCAAACGCCTTAACCGACGAAACGATTTTTGCATCTGGATAAGCCTTAACAAAATTCATTATGTTTGCAGAATGGTCAGGCTCCATATGTTGAACAATTAAATAATCCGGTTTTCTGCTTTGTAAAGCGTTTTGAATATTATCAAGCCACTCATGAGTGAAATTTGCATCTACCGTATCCATAATTGCGATTTTTTCATCCATAATTGCGTATGAATTATATGACATACCATTAGGTACGTCATATTGACCTTCAAAAAGGTCTACCTTATGGTCATTAACACCTATATATTTAATATCATTTGTAATGAACATTCATTAGCACCTCCACCTAATATATTTTTACTTTATTTTATCATATTATTTATAATATTTCTATACTTTGAAATATATTTCAAAAATTTTCTAATTTCATATCTGTTTAGCGATAAAAAACCGATAGGTTCTAATTAGAGCCTATCGGTTAAACAGTTTAATATTAAACAAGTTTATTTGGGTCAACTACATAAGTGCCCATTGCAATTTTAACAAGGTCAATTAAAGCAAATATAGCACCTAAGCCACAAACAAAGCTCATAATAATTCTAAATACGCCCTTTTTTGTTTCGCCCATCATAAAGTTGTGAATACCAAGACCGCCTAAGAAAAGGCAAACTAAAATCATAACGATTTTATCCTGTCCGTTAAGGTAATCACCGTTTTTATTTGTAAGAGCAACACCGCATTTGAGGCAAACCTCGGCGTTTTCCTCTACTGCATTACCGCAATTATTACAAAACTTATTGCCCACACCAGTTTTTACACCACAATTAAGGCAAATGGCTTGATTGTCATTCATTTCCTGTCCACAATTTTTACAAAACATTATAATCCCTCCAACAAAATTTTCTAATTAAATATTACCATACACCCAATTTCTTGTCAACAAAATTCTACATATTAAAACATTTTTTATATATGCAAAATCCAATTTAAAACAAATCCGAAAAGTATAATTATATAAAAGGCAATATTGGCTTTTTTGTTTTTAAAAAGTTTTCCGTCAAGCAAAAAACAAACAAAAAGCAATGGCACCGACCAAAACATAAAATGATGCGAAAAAGCGGCTAAAAAATCGAGCCTTAACACCGATAAAAAAGCTCTGGTAAGACCGCAACCAAAACAAGATATACCCGTTATGCTTTTTATAGGGCAAGGAAAATCGAAAATATATAAAGCAACAGTATAGCATAGTATTAAAGCTGTAACTGTTATTTTTAACTTTAAATTTTTTATATTTTCCACCCTACCACCACCAATACAAATAAAATTCTAAGTAAATTATACCATTATAACAAGAAAAATCAATAGCATAAAATTTGCAATTCTTACTTTCTTGACTTAAAAATAAAGCTATGGTATATTTATTAAGTTGGCAGTCCCTATTTTTATTAAAAGGGTGGTTTTATGAAATATGATGTTATAATTATAGGTGCGGGTCCGGGCGGCATTTTTTCTGCCTATGAGCTTTCTAAGTTAAGCCCAAATTTAAAGGTTGCCGTTTTTGAGGCGGGTCACGCGCTAAACAAACGCCATTGCCCTATCGATGGCGAAAAAATCAAAACCTGTATCGGCTGTAAAAGCTGCAGTATTATGAGTGGTTTTGGCGGTGCCGGTGCTTTTTCTGATGGCAAATATAATATCACCAACGATTTTGGCGGCACTCTATATGAATATATTGGCAAAAAACGTGCCTTAGAACTTATGCATTATGTTGACGAAATAAATATGCGTCATGGTGGCGAGGGCACAAAGCTTTATACCACTGCAGGTACAAAATTCAAAACCAAATGTATTCAAAACGACCTACACCTTTTAGATGCCTCTGTTCGCCATTTGGGCACCGACATAAACTATATAGTTTTAGAAAATATTTATAACTTCCTCAAGGATAAGGTTGATTTTCATTTTGATACACCTGTTAAAAGGGTTGAAACCGAAAACAACACCTATAAAATAATAACCGAAAACGGCGAGTTTATCTGCGATAAATGTATTATCTCGGTTGGCAGAAGCGGAAGCAAATGGATGGAACAGGTCTGCAGTGACCTTGGCATTGAAACAAAATCAAATCGCGTTGATATCGGGGTTAGGGTTGAACTTCCCGCCGCGGTTTTTGAGCATATTACCGATGAACTTTATGAGAGCAAAATCGTATACCGCACCGAAAAATATGGTGACAGAGTTCGAACCTTTTGTATGAACCCAAAAGGTGCCGTAGTTAATGAAAATACAAACGGAATTATCACCGTTAATGGTCACAGTTATGAGGATCCCGCAAAGCAAACCCAAAACACTAACTTTGCTTTGCTTGTTGCCAAGCATTTTTCAGAGCCATTTAAAGATTCTAACGGCTATGGTGAAAGTATTGCAAAGCTCAGCAATATGCTCGGTGGCGGCGTTATTGTTCAGCGTTTTGGTGATTTGATTCGTGGCAAACGTTCAAATCACAACAGAATTGAGGAGGCATTTATTACTCCAACCCTTAATGCAACCCCCGGCGATTTAAGTCTTGTTTTGCCAAAACGCATTTTAGATGGTATAATTGAAATGATATACGCATTAGATAAGGTTGCGCCTGGTACCGCAAACGAAGATACTCTACTTTATGGTGTTGAGGTTAAGTTCTATAATATGGAAGTAGAGGTTGATGAACGCCTTGAATCAAAACATAAAGGCTTATTCATTATTGGTGATGGTAGCGGAATAACCCACTCGTTATCACACGCCTCTGCAAGCGGTGTATATGTTGCTAGAAACATCATAGAATCAAAATAAACAAAAAGAAGGTCGGATACCTTAAGGTAATCCGACCTTCTTTTTATTTTGGCTCTTTGTTAATAGTTGGGGTAAACAATAATAAGTTGTCATCCTGAGCGTAAGCGAAGGATCTCCTTACTAATCCGCACGTACTCTTGGAGATTCTTCCTCACTTCGTTCCTCAGAATGACAACCCCAACAAAGTTCAGTATAGCAAGGCTGAAAAAAACAAAAAGCAAGGCGCTGATAAAAAAGGAAATTTTTAAAGCTTTTTGATTGTTTTTAAGCAAAAATACGGCTAAAGTATACTGCAAATTTGCAATAACAGGCAAAAGTCCCATAACTCCTAAATTATTAAAATATAGACCTAAAACCACTCCTATAATTGCTAATATCCAGGTTATGATTTTGCTACTAATGCCCTTGATTACCACTATGTTGCGAATGATGCAAACAACGTTTTGAACCGCGCCACTATATCCTTTTAAAACGACAGCACCTACACCATATAAAAGTTGACATATATTTTGTATCCAGAGCATACTGTTTACTGTTTTTCTTGATGCACTTAAAGAATCTGTGCCCATCGCAAAAAGGCTACAGGCATTTCCTACAATTATGCTTACAATGTTCATTAAATAATAAACCTTTCATAATTACATATTAAAAATATAGCATATAATGGGTGTATATACAAGGCCGATAACGTTAAAACATATAAATTATAGTATGTTCTTAAAACAAGTAGAAAAAATGATAATTATATGCTATAATATTGATAATTACTAGTGAGGTGCAAGTGTGGAAAATACAAAATACATCAGTGAAATTTTATTCGATAACAATATAGATAAAAACTCATATCTTAATAATTTGCCAGTTATAAAGTACCTGTCCCAAAACAAGCGACTTGCTTTTTCATCAAATATTACCCTTTTTATTGGCGAAAACGGAGCGGGTAAATCCACCTTGCTTGAGGCAATAGCAGTGGCATACGGATTCAATGCTGAGGGTGGCTCTAGAAATTTTAATTTTTCCACTAACGAAACCCATTCTAAACTTTTTGAACATATTTCAGTTGGAAAACAGGGATTTGCTAAGGATGGCTTTTTTCTTAGAGCCGAAAGCCTTTATAATGTTGCAACAAATATAGAGGATATGGACAAAGCACCCTCTTTTGACCCGCCTGTAATACAAGGTTATGGCGGTATATCGTTACATAATCAATCCCACGGTGAAAGCTTTTTATCTATTGTGCAAAATAGATTTTTTGGCAACGGGATTTATATATTGGATGAGCCGGAGGCGGCTTTATCGCCCATGCGACTTTTGACACTTATGACCGAAATAAATGAGCTAATCGAGAAAAATTCGCAATTTATAATAGCAACCCATTCTCCAATTTTAATGGCTTTTCCAAATGCAGAAATTCTAGAGTTTTCTAGTGATGGGATTAAAAGGGTAGCTTATCAAGAGACTGAACATTTTAAAATTACAAAAAGATTTTTGGATAATCCCGAAAAAATGCTACATTATTTATTTAAAGGAGATTAGTATTATGATTTTAAACGAAAAAATCAAAAACAAATTATGGGGTGTTTTTGCAGTTGTAATAGTGGCGGTATTCGTAGTTTGGATGCTTATAAATCCTGCCCCTCAACATATAGAGGATACTAACGGCGCAGATAATTATTCACTTCAGCAGATTACCAAACAGGATGTTGTTGCAAATAAAATAGGTGCACGAGGTGGACCTAACACAAAAGAAACACGTATAACCTTATCGGTTGGCGAAGTGTCAAGCGGTATTAAATATTATTCTCGCAAATTCACAGGCGTTTATGTTTTACATACAACCACTATTTTTAAAGGCTCCGATATACATTTTAATTTATCGGATTTTGAGATAAATGGCGGAAACTTCGCATTTTATGTGGTGCTGGATGGCGAGATTATCGGCGAAGTTAAACCCGATGAGTTTAATACTGCTGAATTCTTAGTTGAAAACATCAACAAAACAGGAGCGTTGGAATATATAATAGCGGGTGAAAGCGCTAATTTTAAATTCACCACTGCTACCGAATGGTAAAAAAATGCAAAACTTGTGCAGAACAACTCTGCACAAGTTTTATTCTTTGTTCAAAGTGGTAGAAAAGCGCCCTTTTTTTGCAGAATAGGGTATTGTGAACAGTTTAAGTGTATTTTATAATTTATCATATAAACTTTAAGAATAGAGGTTTTAAAGATGACTGATAGTTCAAAATGGATTTGGAAAAGTAGTGGTTTGGATCAGGATATATACTGTGAGTTCAGTGATATATTTGATTTTAAAGGCGAAAAAGCAATTCTCAAAATTTCTGCAGATTCAACCTATGCGATTTATATAAATGATGTTTTTGTTGATTTAGGGCAATATCCCGACTATCCTTATTATAAAATTTTCGATGAAATAGATGTTACAGAGTACTGCAACAAAGGAAAAAACATTTTTTCTTTTGTTGTGTGGGGATATGGCAATGTAATAAGGCACACTACATATTATCAAGCTAACCCTGCCTTGAGATATGAAATATTTGAGGATAATAAACTTTTAAACTTTTCTTCAGAAAAAACATTATCAAGAATAAGCAAGGCGTATCAAAGCGGCTTGTGTAAAAATTTCTCTAGCCATATACCTCTTACCTTCCATTATAATTTAGCGCTTGAAGATAATTGGAAAAAAGGCGAGTTAAAAGATTTTACTAATAGCGAAGTCGTCGACCAGCAATTACAAATGTTCCCTCGCCCGATTAAAAAAACTATTATTTCCAGAACTCCTGTTAAATCTAAACGGCTTGATATAAAAGACCATATAATTTATGATTTGTGTAGGGAAGAAACAGGGTATATTTGTTTTTCAATAAATTCTCCTTGTGAACAAAAAATCTCTATTGCTATGGGTGAACATATTCAAAAAGGTTATGTTGAATGGCTAATGGATTGCGATAGACATTTCGGCTTTGATTATACTCTAAAAAAAGGAAAAAATGTATTTTTCAACCCTCTTTTCAGAGTAGGCACAAGATATTTAGAAGTTGTAGCCGAAAATGATTTAGAGGTTGAATATGTAAGTATGTTTACCTCATATTACCCACTAAGCAAAAACAATATTTTTCTTGAAAACGAACTAGACCAAAGAATATATGATGTTTGTGTTCATACCTTGGAATGTTGTATGCATGAGCATTATGAAGATTGTCCTTGTCGTGAGCAAGGTCTTTATGCCCTGGATAGCCGAAATCAAATGCTTTGCGGATACTATGCTTTTGGCGAATATAGGTTTCCAAGGTCTAATTTGCTTTTAATGAGCAAGGATAAACGAGAGGATAAGCTTTTATCTATAACCGTACCAAGAAAATGTGAGCTTGTTATTCCGTCCTTTGCTCTTCATTATATCATTGAGACCTATGAATATGTTTTACATTCAAAAGACACCACCATCATTAACGATGCTCACCAAAAAATGTCTGATATAATCAACACCTTCATAAATCGTTTAAGCGATGGCCTTTTGCCTACATTTACAAAGGATACTCAATGGAATTTTTACGAATGGGCTAAGGGTCTTGATGGTAAGCTTGGCCAATGCGATGATTATAAGTTTGACACACCCCTTAATTGCATGTTTGTTTTAGCTTTAAGAGCGATGCATTATATGAATGACGCAATAGGGGTTAAAGATGAATATTTAGAGTTGGCAGACCATGTATCTGAAAACATTTATAAACGCTTGTATGATAGCCAAAAAGGCTACTTTGTTAACAGCACTATGGATGAAGATGGCAGCGAACTTGCAAATTCATTTGCAATTCTTTGCGGCGCTGTAAAGGGCGAAGAAGCACAAAAAATCATAGAAATACTATTAGACAATAATAGTTCCTTTACAAAAATAAGTCTTAGTATGATTGGATTTAAATATGATGCGCTTATTAAGTTTAATGGCAAAAAACATATAGATTATATTCTTGATGACATCAGAGTAAGATATAAGTATATGTTAGATAACGGTGCAACAACATTTTGGGAGTACCAAAATACAGATAAATATGGCGATGCCGCTAGCTATTGCCATGGTTGGAGCGCTATGCCTATATATTATTATAATTATTTGCTCGGCAATTGCGACGATGTAAAAAAATATTATGAATAGAGAAAAATACATTATTTATTGATTCTCAAAGTGTAGCACAAGTTTAGTTGCTTTATTGATAAACTTGTGCTATGATTTTTACGAGGTGACATAATATGATAATAAAAACACATATAGCATCAAATGAAGGGCAAATGAATTACGGCGTTGCTTTTCCTGAAAATTATAAAGATTTGCCCCTTTTAGTATATCTTCACGGCGCGGGGGAAAGAGGCACAAATTTTGAGCATATCTATCGCCATGGTGTTCCAAAGCTTTTAAAAGAGGGTAAAGAAATTAAGGCAGTTGTTCTTTTTCCGCAATGCCCCGGTGCTTTTATATGGAACAATATGGTCAAAGAACTGAAAGACCTTATAGATAAGGTTGCAGATGAATATGGGATTTTAAAGGATAGAATAGTTTTAACCGGCTCTAGTATGGGCGGATACGGCACTTGGGAAACTGCTATGTGCTATCCCGAAACCTTTGCCGCGATTGCTCCCGTTGCAGGTGGTGGAGTTATGTGGAGAACTTCAAAGCTAAATAAGGTGCCCGTACTTGCCTATCACGGAAATATTGACTCAGTAGTGCCAATTTCACAATCTGAGATTATGGTTGAATTCACAAACCTTAATGGCGGCACCGCAGAGCTTAATGCTTTAGAGGGTTATGAGCATAATGATGGAATTGATTATGCCTACTCAAAAACCGATCTTATAGATAGATTGATTGGTTATAGAAAAAGTGATTTTGAGCATATTCCCGAACCTTGTGAGGATTTATTTTAAAAATATAATAATTAAAATGAATATTAAAGTAATATTAAAAACGCTCTGTGCTTTTAAAAAAGTACAGAGCATTTTTTATAAGTTCTTTGTCTTGTTTGGTAATTTCATAAAAGTTCAATTCATGTTCTCCTTAGCAGTGCGGCAAGATGCTATTAGTATAACTCGGATAAAAGCACATTTATCAGAAAGCGATTTAAATTGGATATTATCAATATAATTTGTTCTATGCAAAAGCTCGATCCAATAGCCTGTTTCACTTGTTTCTTTAAGGGCAATTTCAAGTTTTGAGATAAAATCTTTTTTGCCTTGGGCATAATTTGCTTCGTAGATATTTGCACCAATGGAAGTGCCGCTTCTACCAATTTGGTTAGCAATTACAGTTTCGTGCTTTGATTTCAAATATTTAACCAGCTCTATGATTTCTACGGCGAAATCCATAGATAATGTTCTGAGCTTTGATTCTGACATTTTTAGCACCTATTTTCTGAAACAAGTTTATCATAATTCCCGCGGAAAGTAAAGTGATGTATGCCCTAACGGGCAAGTGATGTTTTGCTTCGCACAGTGATGTTGCTCGTTTTACTCGCAGTGATGCGATGTGTTCCAACACTTGCCAAAGGCAAACATCACTACCGAAGGTAGCATCATGTTCCCACTGGAAACACATCGTTTCAAAAAAATATCCTCGGATTTTTTCCGAGGATATTTTTTTGGTTGCGGAGGCTGGACCCCCACCAACGACCTTCGGGTTATCTTTTTAAGGCACTGCCTTAAAAAGCCTCTTGCGGTGCCCGAAATTATTTTCGGCTTGGAGCGCCGAATAATTTCGACCGCTACGCCAACAACACCGCCCTTCATCGTCCACTGGACGCGTGCGGTGTTGTTGCCCAACGAGCCTCGCTCGTCGGTCTCATAAAACAAAATTCATACATTCAATTTCATTCTCGATAATAAAAAATCAAAGCATCGCAAATGCGATACTTTGATTTTTGGTTGCGGAGGCTGGACTTGAACCAACGACCTTCGGGTTATGAGCCCGACGAGCTACCAACTGCTCCACTCCGCGATATTAACCTTTAGTGTATTAGTATTATACACGCTTTTAATCAATAATGCAACCCCTTTTTTCAAGTTTTTTATTTTTTTAATATTTAGATATCTTTATGTTTATATTTTGTTTGTTTTTTAGTTAATTTAATCATTCCTTCTACATATTTTGATCTTTTTTGCAACTTTGTTAGTTTTTTAACAATGTTTTTCGGTTTTTACGCTAAATTTTAAAAATTTTCAAAAAAGATTGTTATTCTTTTAACAAACCTATTGACAAAGGTATATGCTTTGAATATAATAGTACCATAATGGCTTTTTTAGCAAAGATTATAGCAAAAAAGTCTTTAAAAATACATATAAATGTAGTCAAACCAACACATTATTAGGAGGAAAAATTATTATGGCTAGAGTTTATAATTTCAGCGCAGGCCCATCTATGTTACCTTTAGAGGTTTTAGAGGAAGCAGCACAGGAGATGTGCGATTACAAAGGTAGTGGTCAATCGGTTATGGAGATGTCCCATCGCTCTAAAGAGTATCAGGCAATCATCGATGAAACCGAAGCAGACCTTCGCAAACTTATGCAAATTCCCGACAATTACAAGGTTTTATTCTTACAGGGCGGTGCATCTTCTCAGTTTGCAATGGTTCCCATGAATATGCTTAACAAAACAGGTAAAGCAGACTTTGTTGTTACTGGTCAATGGGCTAAAAAAGCTTATAAAGAGGCTGCACGCTATGGCGAGGCTAAGGTTGTTGCATCAAGCGAGGATAAAACCTTCTCTTACATTCCTAAGCTCGACCCCGCAACCTTTACTAAGGATGCAGACTACTTCCACATTTGTATGAACAACACCATCTACGGTACAAAGTTCAACGAGTTACCCGATACAGGTGATGTTCCACTTGTTGCAGATATTTCAAGTTGCATTTTATCCGAGCCTGTTGATGTTTCCAAGTTTGCTATTCTTTATGCAGGCGCACAGAAAAACGTTGCCCCCGCAGGTCTTACCATCGTTATAATTCGCGAGGATTATATCGGCAAGGCTATGGATATTACTCCCACAATGTTCAACTATGAAACCCATTCCGAAAACGGCTCAATGTTTAATACTCCTCCCTGCTACACAATTTATGTTGCAGGCAAGGTTATTAAGTGGGTTCTTAAAAACTTTGGCAGCCTAGAGAATATGAAGGCACATAACGAGAAAAAAGCCGCTATTCTTTATGATTTCTTAGATAACAGCGAGCTTTTCAAAGGCACCGTTGTTAAGGAAGACCGCTCACTTATGAACGTTCCTTTTGTTACAGGCGATGCAGATTTAGATGCTAAGTTTGTTGCAGAGGCAAAGGCCGCAGGCTTTGTTAACATTAAGGGCCACCGCAGTGTTGGCGGTATGCGTGCTTCTATCTACAATGCAATGCCTATCGAGGGCGTTGAAAAACTTGTAGAGTTTATGGCAGAGTTTGAAAAAAACAATAAATAATATATAAAGGTGTATAATTATGAAAAACATTAAAACCTATAATAAAATTAGCAAAACAGGTCTTGCCGTTTTAGATAAAGGCGGCTATACCTATGGTGACGAGGTTCAAAATCCTATTGGTGCGGTTGTTCGTTCTGCATCCTTGCATGATACCGAATTCCCCGAAAGTTTGCTTGCTATTGCCCGCGCAGGCGCAGGTACAAATAATATTCCGATTGACCGCTGCAGCGAAGAGGGTATCGTTGTTTTCAACACCCCCGGTGCAAACGCTAACGCAGTTAAAGAGCTTGTTATTGCTGGTCTTTTAATCTCTTCTCGCCGCATCGTTCCCGCTATTGAGTGGGCAGGCACCCTAAAGGGTAACGGCGCAGAGGTTGGCAAAATGGTCGAAAAGGGCAAAAGCGCTTTTGCAGGTCCCGAAATCAGCGGAAAAAGCCTTGGCGTTATCGGTCTTGGTGCTATCGGTGTTCGCGTTGCTAATGCTGCAAACCACCTTGGTATGAAGGTATATGGCTATGACCCATATCTTTCTGTTGATGCTGCTTGGAACCTTACCCACAACGCAATTCACGCTATGGACCTTAAGGAAATTTATGAGAACTGTGATTACATTACAATCCACGTTCCCCTCACCCCCGAAACAAAAGGATTTATCAATTCTGAGGCTATTGCCGCAATGAAAGATGGCGTTCGTATTCTTAACTTCTCTCGCGCCGACCTTGTTGATTCTAATGATATTTTGGCGGCTCTTGATAACGGCAAGGTTGCAACCTATGTAACCGACTTCCCCACCGATGAAGTTTTAGGTCGCGATGGCGTTATTGCTATCCCTCACCTTGGTGCTTCTACACCCGAATCTGAGGATAACTGCGCTAAGATGGCAGCCGCAGAGCTTACCGATTATATCGAAAACGGTAACATCACCAACTCTGTAAATCTTCCCAACGTTTCTATGCCTAGAAGCGGTAATATCCGCGTTTGCATAATTCACAAAAACATTCCGAATATGCTTACCCAGATTACACAAACTATGGCTAAGGATAATATCAATATTGAAAATATGCTTAACAAATCCAAAAAGGAATATGCATATACTCTGCTTGATATTACCGATGGCGATAAGGCAAAAATCGAGGAAGAGCTTAAAGCGGTTGAGGGTATCATCCGCGTAAGATTGGTATAATTATGGATAATAATATTCCTAAAAGAAGAGAAGTGGCGCGTTATAAACGCGCCATACGCCGTTTAACCGCACTTGTTGTTGTGCTTAGCATAACCTGTGTTATTTTAACCATAGCACTGATAAACAAAGGCGCAAAGGTTGATAAAAACGGACCTATCTCTACCGAAATATTAAGTTCTAATACCGCCTCGGTATCTAGCATTAGTGCAGAGGAAAAGGCTCTGCAAACCCTTGCGGCAGATTTGGATAGTTGGCAATTAAAATTGGTTAATGCTAAATCACCGCTACCTGATGGCTTTTCAATCGAAACCACAAAAATCACCGCATCATATGCGCGTGATGTGGGAATGTCTTTTGATGCTAGGGCAGTATCTAACCTTAATGCTATGTGTGCCGCCGCCGAGGCAGACGGAATAAATCTTTTGGTTATTTCAAGTTTTCGCACCCATAGCAAACAAACCTCATTATACTATAATCAGGTTGATAAAATGAGGGCGAGATACCCCAATTTATCGGATGAGGAAATTAAGAAAAAGGCTTCTACCGTTTCAGCTTTTCCCGGGACAAGCGAACATGAGCTTGGACTGGCTGTTGACTTTAACTCGGTTGAGGAAAGTTTTGAAGGTACAGAGCAATTCCGATGGCTTAAGGCAAATGCCGAAAAGTACGGCTTTGTGATGCGTTACGCTAAGGAAAAAGAGAATATTACAGGTATTATCTATGAGCCTTGGCATTATCGCTATGTTGGTGAAAAACACGCAAAGAAAATGAATGAGCTTGGCTACTGCCTTGAAGAGTATGTTGAATATTTAAAAGAATATACGAAATAATTAAAAAGGAACTATGGTTGATTTCATAGTTCCTTTTTTTGTTATTATTTATAAGCTAATTGTCTAAGTATTATAATTCATATTCCGATTGATAAATATTGATATGCTTAACTCCTGTTTTTTTAGCGTACTTTAAAGCCTCATATGCACCACCATAATTGTTTTTCACCCAAAAGACTACAAGATTAGACCTATCTATCATAGATTTATTTCTCGCCTTAAAAACTGCTTTAGGGTAAACATTTACCGAAGAAAAAATTTCGATTTCATCATAATATTTCTCGTACTCTTTTGGGTTTTTTAAATAATCTGCTTTAGGATATGGTTGTACCCAAACAAGAGAACTATTTGCATCAAACAGTTCTTTTTTAACCCTTGAAATACAAGATGCTACCAATATGTCAAAATCTCCGTTTCTACCAACTAAAAACTCAACATATTGTTTTTCTCTTATTAAATCACGCACTAAATCCTCTATAATCTTTTCTGCATAAAACAAATTATCTACAAATCTATGTCCAAAGAAGCTAACTGTAAAAATATTTAACAAAAAATCACCTCTTTACTATTTTACTATTATTCGATAGTAAAATCAATACTATCTTTTGATAGTACATATACTTATTATGAGGTGAGTTTATGTATTATCCAAGATTAAAAGATTTGCGCGAGGACAACGACTTGGTACAAAAAGAGGTTGCCGCTTTTTTAAAAATAGACCAAAGAGTGTATAGCAATTACGAAACAGGGAAAAGGGAAATACCTGTAAGATTTGTTATTGCATTAGCTAAATACTATAAAACCTCTACTGATTTTATTCTTGGTCTTACCAACAACCCAATGCCATATACTAAATAATTAAAAGGAACTATGATTGATTTCATAGTTCCTTTTTTGTTAATCTTTATTACTACATTTCTATAGCGGTTTCGAGTGCTAGTTTCATCATATCGTTAAAGGCGGTCTGCCTTTCTTTAGAGGTTGTTGCTTCTCCCGTTACCAAGCTATCCGATATGGTGCAAACCGCAAGTGCTCTTTTTTTTAGCTTTGCCGCATTAAGATAAAGTGCTGCCGCCTCCATCTCAACCGCGAGTCCACCAACCTTGGACCAACGAGACACAAAATCGGGGTCATCCCCATAAAACAAATCACTAGATACTAAATTGCCAACATTAACCCTGACATTGTTTTTATCAGCAACATCGCAAAAGGTTTTTAAAAGGGTATAATCGGCAATAGCGGAGTACCCTGAAACACCCTGCAGAGAGGGGATTGCAGAGTTTGTGCAAGCACCCATACCCACAACAATATCCCTTATTTTTAAATCTTTGCTAAGTGCCCCTGCAGTGCCAACGCGGATAATGTTTTCTACCCCGTATTCACTAAAAAGCTCATAGCTATAAATGCTGATTGAGGGCATACCCATTCCACTTGCCATAACCGAAACAGGTTTGCCGCTATAAAGTCCCGTAAAGCCTAACATACCGCGAACCGCATTAACCTGTTTTACCTCGGTTAAATAATTTTCTGCAATATATTTTGCTCTAAGCGGGTCACCCGGCATTAAAACTGTTTTTGCAAAATCACCAAGCTTTGCCTCGATATGTGGTGTAGGAATATTTGCCATTTTAACTCCCCCTTTTTTATTATTATACCCAAGTATTTTTTTAATGTCAACATAAGCGAAGGCTACCGCATAATTACGGTAGCCTTTAAACTTAAAATTATGTTAGTCTTAATATGCAACGCCCTGAGCAATCATAGCCTCCGCAACCTTAATAAAGCCTGCAATATTAGCGCCTGCAATAAGATCACCCTCCATACCGAACTTCTTAGCGGCATCGTAGGAGTTTTTATAAATGTTTGCCATAATCTGACGAAGCTTAGCATCAACCTCTTCTGCAGTCCAGCTGTAACGCATAGAGTTCTGGCTCATCTCAAGACCGGATACTGCTACGCCGCCTGCGTTAACTGCCTTTGAAGGAGCGATAACAACATTATTTGCTTTAAGGTATGCCATAGCCTCCTCGGTAGTAGGCATATTTGCAACCTCAACATAATATTTAACACCGTTAGCAACAATGTTTTTAGCATCTTCAATGCCAACCTCATTTTGTGTTGCGCAAGGCATAACAATGTCAACCTTTTCGCCCCAAGGTCTTTTACCTGCAAAGAATTCTGCGCCGAATTTATCTGCGTAATCCTGAACCTTATCGCGACCTGAAGCACGCATTTCAAGCATAAAGTCAATTTTTTCCTCGGTGTTGATACCGTCTTTATCATAAACGTATCCATCAGGACCGGAAATTGCAACAACCTTACCGCCAAGCTCGGTAATCTTTTTAACGGTACCCCAAGCAACGTTACCAAAGCCGGATACTGCAAAGGTTTTGCCCTTGATATCCTCACCGAATGTTTTAAGCATTTCAACGGTGTAATAAACTGCACCAAAGCCAGTAGCCTCAGGACGAATCAACGAACCGCCAAAGGAAAGACCCTTACCTGTTAAAACGCCTGTAAACTCGTTACGAAGACGCTTATATTGACCATAAAGATAACCAACCTCACGTGCGCCAACACCGATATCACCTGCAGGAACGTCGGTATCAGGGCCAATATGTTTAGCAAGCTCGGTCATAAAGCTTTGGCAGAAACGCATAATCTCTGCATCAGATTTACCTCTTGGGTCGAAGTCGGAGCCACCTTTACCGCCGCCCATAGGAAGACCGGTAAGACTGTTTTTAAAGGTCTGCTCAAAGCCAAGGAACTTAATAACAGATGAGTTAACCGATGGGTGCAAACGGATACCGCCCTTGTAAGGACCGATAGCCGAGTTGAACTGAACACGGTAACCACGGTTAACCTGAACATTACCATTATCATCCATCCAAGAAACACGGAAAGAAATCATTCTTTCGGGCTCTACCATACGCTCCATGATTCCCCATTTTTCGATTCTGTCATCCTGCTCAACAACAGGCTCCAAAGACTCTAAAACCTCTAAAACTGCCTGTAAAAATTCGGGTTCAGAAGCATTACGAGCCTTAACGGTTTCATAAACCTTTTTTAAATATTCATTTTTTAATGCCATTGTAACATTTCCCCTAACAAAATTAGAATTTTATTAAATAAACTTAACAATATTTAGTTTAATGGTTTAGTGTGTAAAAGTCAAGTTTTTTATATATTATTACTCTACTTTTTTTATACTTTTGGTATTATCACTTTGTTTTAATACCATAAATATTCGTTTTTTTAGTAAAAAATACCTAAAATTTTATTATAGTTATCCACAAGGTTTTCCACAGATTTATCCCCAAAACCCTTGAAAACCGCTTGTTTTGGTAGAAAAACGGTGGAAAAGTCGGTGGATAACTATAAATACTATTTGTAAATCCTTGATTTTAATTTATTAGTCGTTTTACCATTTTTTACCTAATGGCGTATTTTTCTATTATTCACAAAAAGCCTTCGAAATTTAAGCCTTTATATATCAAAATAATATAAAAAAGGGTTTACTTAAAAGCAAAAATAGTGTATAATGTATTTGTAAAAATTTGTCCTTATCGGGCTAGTATTTTTAAAGGGGGTTAATGTATGAAATATGCAAAACAAACGCTACCCGTATTTCTTATATGCTTTGTTTTAATATTTACATCTATGCTAACGGGTTGCAAAGACACAAACGAGCTTACCCCCTCAACACTTACCGAACATATTTGCGCTAAGCTTGAACTTAACGAGCTTACTCCTCTTTCGGGATCAAACCTACCCGCTCATTTTCAAATTCAGGATACCGATATAAAGCGATTTAGTGTTTTTATAGATGCCTCAGCAAGTTCAGCAGATACAGTTGCCGCATTTGAAATTGTTGATGATGCGCAGCAAACTGCCGTTATTACGGGAATATCCTCTTATATAACAAAACTTACGACTTCTTTTGAAGCCACAATAACCTCTGAATATCAAAAAACCCAAAACAGAATTTTGGTTAAGATTGATAACATAATTTTACTTGTTATATCTGCCAACTCCGAAAGGTTGGAAGCATATTTATCATCACTATCGGCAGAGCCGATATATTAAACGGTAATCGATTATGAGAATGGAAATTTTGGCACCAGTTGGTAATATGGATTCCTTAGTTGCCGCGGTTCGCACAGGAGCCGATGCAGTTTATTTTGGCGCAGAAGAATTTAACGCAAGGCGAAATGCAAATAATTTTGATAACGAAAATCTCAAAAACGCTATCGCATATTGCAAACATAACGAAGTTAAATGCTATCTTACCCTAAACACCCTTATCAAAGATGAGGAGATGCAAAAAGCGGTTTCCTTGGCGGTGCGTGCATTTAATTTTGGAATAGATGCTATTATAGTTCAAGACATCGGACTTGCATCACTGCTTAAAGAAAAAGCGCCCCAAATGGTTTTACACGCATCTACACAAATGTCGGTTCATTCGGCGGCAGCTTTGCCTTTTTTAAAAAAATTAGGTTTTAAACGTGTTGTTCCCGCCCGTGAAATGAGCGAAACCGAACTTAAAATCTTCTGCCAAAAGGCAAAGGAACTCGACATAGAGGTTGAGGTTTTTGTGCACGGGGCTTTGTGTATGTGCATTTCGGGTCAATGCTATTTTAGCGCATTTTTGGGCGGCAGAAGTGCAAATCGCGGTCTTTGTGCAGGTACCTGTCGTCTGCCTTTTAACGCAAAAGGTGGAACCGGCTATGATTTAAGTCTAAAAGATTTAAGTCTTATAAACCATCTTGATAGTCTTGGGAATATGGGGGTTGCGTCCTTAAAAATTGAAGGCAGAATGACACGCCCCGAATATGTAGCCGTTACTGTTGATGCCTTAAAACAAACCTTAGAAAATGGCAAAGTTTCAAGCGCCACTTTAAAGCTTTTAGAGGATGTTTTTTCACGCGATGGTTTTACCGACGGATATTTTAAAAACTCACTCGGCAAAGATATGTTTGGCGTTAGAAGTGAAGAAGACAAAACTGTGTCAAAATCGGTCTTATCCTCCATACACGAGCTTTACCGCAGAGAAAGGCAACGCCTTGCTCTTGATTTTGAAATAAGCATTAAGGAAAATGCTCCATGCTCCGTTACAGTTAAGTATAAATTGCTTTCGGCAACTGTTTTAGGCGGGGTGCCCGAAAAGGCGATAAAGGTTCCATTAGAAAAAAGCAAGGTTGTTGATTGTTTTAATAAGCTTGGAGGAACCTGTTATTTTACAAATAACATTAACCTTGAACTTGATGCGGATATTACCATTAGCATTTCTTCCCTAAATGCTCTCAAAAAAGAGGCAGTAGAAAAACTGGATTTCCTAAGATGCTTTGAGAGAAACATCTCGGATATAAAAATTGAAAAAGCCTTAATAATTCCGCAAAAATCGGCAAAAGGATTTTTTGCAAGATTTAATAATGCCGAGCAACTTATCGCTTGTAAAGAGGCTCTAAATTCCCTTGTGGGCTATTCTTTACCGTATAAAAAGATTATATCATCTGCAAAAAAGTCTATCGAGAATAAAAGCTTGTTTTTAAATGCAGTGGCAGAACTACCTCGCGCAAGTTTTGATGATAGTTCCACCCTTTTAGCCCTAAACGAATTAAAGCGAATCGGTATAAAAAAGGTGGTTTGCAATAATCTTGCAGAGCTTTGTTTAGCATCAGATTTAGGCTTTGATATAATGTGCGGATTTGGACTCAATGCTTTTAATTCCTTTTCTTTAAGCTATCTTAGTGGTATTGGGGTAAAAAATATTGTTATTTCATCTGAATTATCATTTAATGAAATAGGTAGTCTTTGTTACAATGATGCCATTAAAACTTATGGTATTTGCTACGGATATCAACCGCTTATGCTAACCAGAAACTGCCCTGTTAAAAATGGTGTTGGTTGCAAAGGAAAAAAAGATTTTTGCCAAATAACAGATAGACTGGGCAATAAATTCCCTGTGATTTGTGACAATGGAATTTCTGAAATTTTAAACACAAAAATAACCGATATTTCTGACCACTTACATTCTTTGAATGTGGATTATGGATATATATTCTTCACCATCGAATCGGGTGAAGATGCTAAAAAAATTACACTCGACCTTTTATCCAATAAAAGTCACTATGGGTCAGACTTCACCCGCGGTCTTTATAAAAACGGGGTAAAATAAACAAAAAACCGCCCTCATTTGAGAACGGGTTTTTGTTTGGAGCTGATGATCAGAATCGAACTGACAACCTGCTCATTACGAGTGAGCTGCTCTGCCATTGAGCCACATCAGCAAGGTTAAATATCCAGGTACAACCAGCCCAATAATTATAGCAATTTTTAAATAAACAGTCAAGTGTATTTTTAATTTTAAGAGAGGTTTTATATTATGTCCAACGATACCCAAAAAACAATTTTGGCAAAGATGCTAATAAAGCTTAGAAAGGCTCACAAGCTAACCCAAGAGCAAGTAGCAAATATTTTAAAGGTTAAACGCTCTACCTATGCCTATTATGAGAGAAATGTTATTCCCTCGCCCGAAAACATTAGCCGACTTGCGTTGATTTTTAATGTTTCGGTTCATGAGCTTATGTTTGGAGCTCCCGACCCCCATGACTTTCCAATTCCAAACAATTTAGGCTCTCCCAAGCCTGAGGTTGATAATTTTCAACCTAATCTTTCATTAAATAATCAGGAAAGAACCTTAATGAGCCATTACAGACTACTTCCTGACAACTTGAAGGATAAAGTTTTTAAAGATATTTTAGACCTTGCAGACAAGCTCTTAAATGATTGATAATAAAAAAGGCTTTTCGCACTGAACAAAGGTGCAAAAGCCTTTTTGCTTTACAAATTTTCTTCCGCTTCTTTTTGAAGTTTGCTATCGAAAGAAAGCATCGGCGGTATATAACTTTTGTTTTTTACCTTTCGTAGTAAATAATTTTTTGTCATTTCTATCACCTTGTCAGACAGTAAAAATATTGCTATCAGATTTGGCACAGCCATCAATCCATTGAACATATCAGATAATGTCCAAATAAAGTCGAGTTCCAATATAGCACCCAGAATAGCCGCAACGCAAAATAACACACGATACCAATTTACACCGCCACCCCCAAAGACAAACTCCACCGCCTTTTGACCATAATATGACCAACCTATTACGGTTGAAAAGGCAAAAAACACCGTAGAGATAGCGATAAAAAAACCTGCATATTCTCCAAAAGATGTGCTAAACGCACGTGCTACAAGTTCTGCACCCTTTTCACCACTTAATGATGCTCCGCTTTTTAAATCCACAACTCCCGAGGATAAAATGGCAAAAGCGGTTAAGGTGCAACCTATAATGGTATCAAAAAAAACAGCAAAAATTCCCCACATACCCTGTATAACAGGTTCGCTAACATCAGATGCCGAATGTACAATAACCGATGAGCCAAGCCCTGCCTCGTTTGAAAAAACACCACGTCTAAAGCCCATATCTACCGCTTTTTTTATGGTTATTCCCACAAATAAGCCTGTAACAGAATCTACACCAAAAGCACCCCTTAATATAGAGCCAAAAACAAGCGGTGTGTTTTTAAGGTTGCTTAAAAATATAAGCAGAGTACCAACTATATAAAATCCTGCCATAAAAGGTACTAGTTTTTCTGTCACCTTACCTATTCGCCCAACGCCACCAAAGGTTATAAAAATCAAAATTACCGCCGATATCACCCCCGTAAAAACAGGGGATATGCTAACATTTAAAATCGGCTTTAAGGAGTTTTTTAGTACCCCTGAAACTGTATTTATTTGTATCATATTGCCCATTCCAAAAGAGGCAAGTATACAAAAAACCGCAAAGCTCACCGCCAAAGGTTGAGCTATTTTTTTGAGCCTTTTTCTCCCGCTTAGCCCATTTTTTATATAATACATTGCTCCGCCCGACCATTCCCCGTTTTTACCGCGTTCTCGATAAAAAATGCCAAGAACATTTTCGGCAAAAGCTGTCATCATTCCAAAAAAGGCAGAAACCCACATCCAAAAAACCGCACCGGGCCCTCCCACCATAATAGCCGAAGCAACACCTGCTATGTTGCCTGTTCCTATGGTTGCTGCCAGTGCGGTTGTGATTGCCTGAAATTGTGTAATTGAACCACTGGTTTGAGGACGGTTTTTTTGTTTAAAAAGGGATTTAATTGTTTTATCAAAAATCAGTTTTGTTCTGGTTATTTGAAAAAATCCGGTTCTAACAGTAATATACACGCCGAATGAAAACAGAGCTATTATCATTGGCGGTCCCCAAATCACGCTATCACTTAGCCAATTAACAAGTGCAGAAATACTATTCATAGATATCTCCTTAGTTTGATTGACCAAGATTTAAAATTTAAATGTTATTTTTTTCAAAAAGTGCGACAGTTTCTACATGTGCTGTTTTAGGAAAAAGGTCTACGGGTGTATATTCTTTTAAAGCATAATCATTTTCACACAACAATTTACTGTCACGGGCAAGAGTTGCAGGGTCGCAAGAAATATAAATGAGTTTTTTTGGTGCAAAGCCTTTGCTGATTGTTTCTATAAGCTCGGCATCGCACCCTTTGCGCGGTGGGTCAACCACAACCACATCGGGCTTGATTTTTTGTTTATTAAGCTTTTCTGCCGCACCCGTAGCATCTGCACAAATAAACTCACAGTTTAAAAATCCGTTTTCTTTAGCGTTGCATTTAGCATCCAAAACCGCCTGTTCAACAATTTCTACTCCGTAAAGTTTTCTATTGTTTTCGCCACACAGAGAAAGCAAACTAAGCCCAATGGAACCAATGCCACAAAAAAGGTCTATTATTACTCGGTCATCATTTTCAATATATGATGCCGCCTTGGAATATAGCACCTCTGCCGCTTTTTTGTTAACCTGATAAAATGAATTTGCCGAAATTTTTAATACCACACCACAAATTTTATCGGTTATATATGTTTTTCCATAAACCAAAACAGTTTTTTCGCCTAAAACAACATTGGTGTCTGCCTTGTTTATGTTATATTGCAAACTATACAGAGACTCCTTTAAACGAGCCTTTAAAACTTCCACTAGCTCTGTTGCATATGGCAATTCATCGCCATTTATTACCGGCACCACCATTATTTGATTTGTTTCTTCCCCTAATCTTATAAGTACGTGCCTTAAAATTCCACTTTTTGTATTTTCATCATACACCGAAACGCCAAACCTATCTGCCCACTTTTTTATATCACTCATAATTTGAGTGAAAATTTCGGGTTGCAACAAACAATCATCACATTCGATTACTCGATGCGAATGTTTTGCAAAAAATCCGTAGCTAATTCCATTATCGCCCTGCGAAATCGGATATTGCGCTTTATTTCTATAGGCTTTGGTTTGCTCTAATGTGATTATATCATTCGGTGTTTTATCAATCCCGCCTATTCTAAGCATAGCATCCTTAACATTATTGTATTTAACCTTTTTTTCTGCATCATAGCTTATATGCCTAAAGGCGCAACCGCCACATTTTGAAAATACATTACAATCAAACTGAGTTCTATCCTTAGAGGGTAAAATAACATCTAGCAGTTTTGCGATAGCATAGCTTTTTTTAACCTTTATAATATGTGCCATTACGGTATCGCCAATGGCTGTTTGGGGAACAAAAACCGCCATACCATCATATCGGGCTATACCCACACCCTCGCCCGTCATAGCAGTTATATCAAGTTTTATATCATCGTTTTTCTTCATATTTACACCTACTACTGCAAACCTATTACCCATCTATTTTATCTTTTTTTTACTCACTAGTCAACCATTTAAATTTCTTTTACACACAAACCCATTTTCGACATCCTTTTTGTTATTAATGGCTTATAATTAAATAAAAATAATACGCGAGGTGAGTGCCGTTTGATTGTATATGTAGATGTGCTGATTGTGCTTAATCTATTTATTAATTTTTTTATTTTAAAACTAACGGCACTAATCTGCAAAAACGGATGCAAAACATACAGGATTATACTAGGATCGCTTGTTGGCGCATTATTTTCTTTATACATATTTTTGCCTAGCTCAAACCCGTTAATAGAGGCGGTTTTTAGATTAGTTATATCGGGTGTAATAACAATAATAAGCTTTGGAGTTGATAGCTTTAAAGGTGTTGTGCGCAGAATAGCGGTTTTTTTCGCCGCATCCTTTATATACGCAGGGTGTATGATGGGGATTTGGTATATTTTTAAACCAAACAGATTAGCCATAAACAACGGTATAGTATATGTTGATATATCTCCCCTTGTTTTAATTTTCGCTACCATTATCAGCTATTTGATTTTATTAACTATGCGATTTTTTTCGGCAAAACACGCCCCTTATGCCAAAAGATGCGATTTGATAATCAGGGTTGGACAAAACGAGGTGAAAATTTCCGCTATGGTTGATACGGGGCATAGTCTAACAGATGGTATTACACAAAGACCAATAATTGTCATAGATAAACAAACAGCAAATAAACTGTTATGCTTTGTTCCAACCCTTACAGCCGCATCCGACCTAAAAAAAAATATAAAAGGGTTTCGCCTGATACCTTATTCCTCTATTGGTGGGCACGGACTGTTAACCGCCTTTGAGCCCGATACGCTATCAGTAGAAATTAATAACCAAATAATAGAAATTCCCCGTCCTTTACTAGCCATTAGCGAGGAGCCTTTGGGTGAAGATTATAGGGCGGTTATTAGCCCCACATTATTATAAAGAAGGGAAATCGATATGAAAATTAAAACTATTTTACTAACATATTATAAAAAAATATACTTTTTTCTTAAACAAAAAAATCCAAGTCATTACATAAACGGACCCGATATACTTCCTCCACCCTTTTCATCGCTAGAGGAAGAAGAACTTTTATCACATATGGCAGAGGAGCCCGAAAGGGTAAAAAGCGAACTTATAACCCACAACCTTCGACTAGTTGTTTATATAGCAAAAAAATTCGATGCCGCAGGTGCCGGAATTGAAGATTTAATCTCAATTGGCACAATAGGTCTTATAAAAGCGGTTAGCACATTTTGCCCTGACAAAGGCATAAAGCTTGCTACTTACGCTTCTCGTTGCATAGAAAACGAAATTTTAATGTATCTGAGAAAAACAACCAATCTAAAAGCAGAGGTCTCTTTAGACGAACCGCTAAATGTTGATTGGGACGGCAACGAACTATTGTTATCCGATGTTTTGGGAACCGAAAACGATGAAATTTCTCGCGGAATTGAAACCGAGGATGAACACAATATTCTAAAAAAACTGGTGGCATCACTGCCACCCAGAGAACGACAAATAATGGAGATGCGGTTTGGTATGTTTGGGTATGAAGAATATACCCAAAAGCAAATTGCCGATTGCCTTGGCATATCGCAATCCTACATATCCCGACTTGAAAAAAGAATAATAGATAAACTAAAACGCTCTATTGAAAAAGCGGTATCATAAAACCTACAGGAGATGACAAACCGAAAAGCACCTTGAAAATAATTTCAAGGTGCTTTTGCTTTTATCTAGGTTTAGTATTTATAATATAATCTCCTGTCCAACCATCATCCTCGCTCGAGGTTGCTGAATTTGTTGTAACAGTCAATGCATCACTCGACTCACTTGCATATGAACTATCTGTCGCAGCAACACGCTGATAGAAACTATACTGTGTTGCGGGGGATAAGTCTGTGAAAATATTACTTGTTTGCCATGTAATTCCATCTTTTGAATATTCATAACCATCAACCTTAGTTAAGGTGATTGTTGTGTCGGTTTTACTTGCCTCAGTAGGTGCAGATGGCTTTGCGGGTGTTGATTTATCTGTTGTAACAACCAACGCATCACTCGACGCACTTGCATAGGCACTATTTGTTTCGGCAACGCGCTGATAGAAGCTATACTGTGTTGCGGGCGATAAGCCTGTGAAAATATTACTTGTTTGCCACTCGCCATCATTCATTTTGTACTCATAACCACTTACAGCAGTCAAGGTAACTGTTGTGTCAGTTTTGCTTGACTCAGTAGGCGCTGCAGGTTTTGCAGGATATTTAGCGTAATATATTTCTTTAACGGTTTTGCCGTTTTTATCGGTATCAGTACTATTTAAAAGGTTTTGAACACTTTGATAATCGGCGATTAGTTGCTCATCCGGAGTGGTTGTTGCTTCATATTTATCGATAATTGCTTTCATAATATCAACAACTGATGCTTTTTCCTCAGTATCGTAAAGCATTACGGTATTGTCATCTTTGCTCAAAATAATATACATACGGGTTGTATAATTCTCTGCATATGCTGAAAAGTCATATATGTGTGTATTTACATTAAAACCAATATTTATAAGCACGGCAGAGGCTATATTATCCTGTGAAAGATTATTGATGCTTTTAGCAGAACTATAAAAAACACCGATGTTGGCTCTGTTATTATTATAAACTCCGTCTATAACTAATTCATCGCCGTCTAAAAATGAATCGCGCATTGCTAAAACGCCAATCTCATCAACAGTATATCCGTCGCTGGTATAAATATTATAAGAAGTCTCATCAACACTGTATTTAAATCTAAGACCTTGTTTACCCTCGCTACGTATAGAGTTGCCAACTAAATTAGAAAAATCTAAACTCTCAACCACGCCAACCTCGGTATCGGTATTTGCCAAAGCGTTAAAAGACCCCATAGAAAAAACTAAAACACTGCAAATTAAAATGCTTATAACTTTTTTCATTTTATTATATCCTTTCCAAATAAATTTTATATATATCCATAATAATTATATAATAGTTTTTATCATTTGTAAAGAATTTTATTTATTATTTTTAAATTGTTGGTTTTCCGTTACATAACAAAACAACCCAAGCGCCAAGTAGCGCTTGGGTTGTTTTTATAGCTTTAATCTATAAAGACACCTATCTAATTCTAGTAAGGTCTCTGTTAGCTCTATCAATACCTGTTTGAACTAAGCCTTTCTTAGAAGCAAGTATTGTAGGAACGTTATTAGAAGAAGTAACAAGAGAGTTAGAAATCTGCTCATATTGACCTGCTGTTACATAGTTAGTAACACCCATACCGGTCATAACCTGCTTTTTGGTGGATTTCTTGGTGATAATCTCAAACACTTCTTTTGCCTGCTTATTGATATATGTGCTGTCAAAGTCGCAGTTAGAAACATCTAACCAATAACGCAAGAAGTATGCTGCACCCTCAGGGTTCTTAGCGCCCTTAGGAGTACCCCAAGTCTTAGGACGAGCAGGAGTATATGCCGAAGACTGAGTAGGACCAGCAACAGGAACACACTCGATTGTTGAGAAGCCACCGGGGATGTTATCATAACCCCAGTCGCCCTCTTTATACATACCATAGGTGATTGAAGTAAATAAACCTACCTTACCTTGTAAAACATTAGTCAAATTCCAACCGGTTAAAACCTTAGATTCGTTAAGCTTAGCAACCTCTTGCCATGCTTGTGTAAGAGTTTTTGAAGGACTAGCAACCTTGTTAGTAAAAGTTTTGCCGTTATAGGTAGCAAAATCTTCACCGGCAGAAAGCATAAAGAGGTCATAAGACTGTAAGGCAATACCATAGTAACCTTTGCCTGCGCCTGCTACCTTTTTAATAATATCATTCTGTGCTGCCCAGTTCCATTTGCCCTGCTTGTAAAGCTGCCAAGGCATTGTAGAAACGCCGCACTCTTTTAAAACCTTAGGCTGATAGTATGTTACATAAAGGCAGTCTTCACAGCTCCAACTGGTAGGCATAGCAACCGAGAAGTATCTATCATTGATAGAAAGTGGCTTCATATAATCATAGTTCCAGCAATCATCTTTCAAACGGAATACTTTTTCATCCAACGGTTGCATTGATTTTGTTGCAATACCAGGGAAGTTGTTAGAAATAAGCTGAGCTACGTCAGGAGACTCCTTAGCGGAAATCATTGATACAAGCTTGGTTGTATACTCTTTTTCAGTTGTTTTAACAACTTTTACCTTACAACCTGTCTTCTTAACGAAATCGTCAAGAAGTTTTTGCTCTGTAGGATGTAAGCCACGCCACATAAGAAGAGTAACGCCCTTATCCTTAACTGATTTAGGCATTGTGCTTAAATAATCATCAGCCCAAGTTGCAGAACCAGAACTTTGTTGTTGATTATTGTTTTGCTGAGTTTGTTGCTGCTTACTGCTCGATGATTGATTTTGCTGAGCCTGTTGTTGCTTACTGCTCGATGATTGATTTTGCTGTTCGGATGCTTTTGCATCTTCTACCTCTTCCTCAGAAGAAGTATCATCAGTTGTTTGGTTGTTATTTGTATCTGTTACGTCTGTATCACCTGCAGAAGCGGTATCAGAAGGTGTATCACCATTACTGCCGCAAGCAGAAAAACACATAACGATAGCAAGCATTAAAGCCAAAATGCTAACCAAACGTTTTGAAGTTACGATAGTTTTCATTTTTTTACCCCCATTAATTTTATTTATTATAAGTGCACAGCAAGGTGATAAGCATTAAATAAAACTGCAACAAAAGTTAAAAAGTTTACCATCCTTGCTATAACAACATATACATATTTTAACCTACGATACCTACTCTGTCAATACTTTGAATGAATTTCTTTTGTAGGAACAAGAACATTATAAGCATTGGTGCTATGAATAACAAGCATGCTGCCGCAGTAGGTCCTCCTGCATATACATTACCTATACCCATAGTAGCAAAGGTTGTAGAAATACCCGATAACTTTACTGAAAGCGGGAAATCGCTTGTCATAAAGATAACCGACTGGTAATATTCATTCCAATGCCAAATAATTGCAAAGATTGAAACGGTTAAAAATACAACACCAGAAGATGGAATAACAACACGGAAGAAGGTCATTAAAGGACCACAACCATCAATCCAAGATGCCTCTTCAAGCTCTTTTGGAAGTCCTGTAAAGAACTGCCTATAGATAAAGATAAACAAGCCTGAACGAAGGCCAACACCAAAAAGTGATGGTAACCAGAAGGTAAATCCTGTGTTGGTAAGGTCTAAATAGGTGCCCTCTTGCCCTGTGATACTATAGAACAGTGATAGTAATCCGCCAAAGTCAAAATACTTAAAATTCAAAAATAGCGGAATAACCAAAACCTGAACAGGCACTATTGCAGTTAGCAATACCAAGCCAAACAAGAAGCTACGACCACGGAACTTAAATCTTGCAAAGCCATACGCGGCAACGGCGCAAGAGAAAATCTCCAAAAGGGCGCTTATACCACCAACAAAAACTGTGTTAAATAAGGCTGTGGGATATTCTAATGCTATCCAAGCGTTTTTAAAGTTATCAAATGTTGGGTCTCTGGAAATCCAGTTAACACTAGTATCCAAAACATCTGTTGAACTTTGAATTGAATAAGCAATCATAGCAAAAAGCGGATACAAAATGATATAACTTATAGCTACCAAAAATGTGTATCTAAAAATTGCAAATAAGATATCAGCTACCTTTTGCTTTATTTTATGCTTACTTAAAGCAGGGGTAGTTTTTTTAAGTTTTTTCATTTCAGTCATCACATACCCCTCCTTATTCCCATCTCTTAAGGCAAAGCTTAGAGTAAAGTAGAATTATAAGTCCTGTTGCGCCGCCAACAATTCCAAAGAATGTCCAAAGCATTGCGGCACTATCAGAATAGTTCATATTACTTATCATCTGGTCATATGCCTGAGTAATAACTGCGTTACTATTTTGTGTTAACACCTCAATAAGTGTGAAAACAATAACAAGTAACAGGGTTTGACCAATCATTGGAAGGGTTATGTACCAAAATTCCTCCCACTTTGTTGCGCCCTCAACCTTTGATACCTCATAAAGCTGAGCAGGAATAGTTTGCAAACCTGCAATAAACAAAACAACAGGAATACCACAACTCCAAAGAGTATTGAAAATACCGGTAATCATTGTGTTCAACTGAGCGGTAACATCCTCAGGTAGCTTAAGCGAGTTAAGCAGAGTTGTAAAATCCATACCGCTTCCCGTTCCTATCGCGGAATATGCATCCTCCGTAACGGTGGTTGAAAGCTGAATGATAGGTCCGTTTGCGTAGGACTGCGATAACAAGGACATAACAACACCGGTTGCTACGATAACAGGAATAAAGAATATTCCACGGAACACTATTCTTCCCTTGAATTCGCCATTCAAAACAAGCGCCAAAATTAAACTTAAGATAACTATGATTGGCATTGTTGTAAAAAATCCACTAAGCGATTTCATAAGGTTATCTACATAATATTGGTCTTGCTGGAAAATGTATTTATAGTTATCAAGTCCCACCCATTCGGTTGAAAGCTCACCAATATCAGGAACAACATAACTGAACGAATAGATAAGTGATTGTAATAACGGAACGAAGAAGAAAAGTATCATGCCGATTATCCAAGGCAACACAAACATAAAACCGTATGTGCTTTTTTTGGATTCAATACCACGAACATGCTTTTTATTAAGGTCGGGAATGATATTGCCTCTATGGTCGTATGCAACCTTTTGCTTTTTCTTTAACCTTTCGGCCTTTCTTTTAGCCCTTTCCTCCGCCTCTTCAGCCTTTAAAATTTCTTTTAAAGTGGGCTGTTTAGGGGTCTCAGTATCAGAAACAGGTGTGTTTAAATTATCTTTTTCTTTTTTCACTTTTAACCCCTCCTTACTTTACTAAAAAGCTATTTGCTTTTACGTTGCCTACTTCTTCTATGCTATAGGCTTTATCACCGTAGTTAACATAAACTGTAACACCGTTGCTGAAAACTGTTTTGGTAACATCATTGGTGATATATTCATGATTGGAAATGGTTTCACCCGCAACAGAAGCAAGATATGCCTTACTTTCATCTACGCAATCCTTTATGTAATCCTTATTATCTTCATATAACGAAGCATTAAGACCGCGCATATGCTGTTTGCGTAAGTCATTAGTGTAGTTTGCCATTAAGGTAAAGCTCAAACCGCTACCGGTTTCCATAGCCTTTAAGAATTGTACGCGTCGATTTACTGCGGTATTGATTGGCGACGCGCTATTGGATTTATAGCCTTGGAAAATTATTTGATAAAGCGGAACATCTAAGTCAAATGAGTTGTTTTTATCTGATGCTGTTGGGCAACCTGTAATAATATCAGCCGCAGCGGCAGCATAAGCAAATGCACCATCAAGCATAACTGTTTTACTGTTAGACTGAACATCACCGATAATTTCAGCAACATCCCTGCCCATATATGCCTTTAAAGGATATTTGCCAAAGGATTTGTTATTTTTAGAACCTTTATAATCCGAATACGCCATATTACCAAGGGTATCATATGCAATGCCGGATATTCCGTACTTATCAACTGTGTCTACTGTTTTTAGGGTAGAATCTGCAAGCTTATCACGGCTTACCATTGTGCCTACTCTACCACCCTCTTTTTTAGTTAATCTTGAGCGGGTACTGTACCAGAACTGATAAACAGGTGCGGGAATTCCGCTTATAGAAATAGCAGAATCTTTTTTGGTGCTAAAGCCTGCACCCGAAGTGTAATATAAAATTGTATCAAAATTGAAGAAGGTTTTAATAGATGCCTGTTTGGTATAGTCAACGAATTTTTGCAAATCCTGCTTCTTGCCAACAATACCTGTAAGCTCATAGCCTCCTGCAATTTGCACACTATTGATTCCGCCCTTGCCGTAACCATACATATTTGCAATAAGGTTACCGCCCGAAATATCATTAAGTTCTTTTAAGATTTCGGTTGCCTCGCTATATGTTGTGAGCGGAACATCCTTAGTAGTAGGAAGACCTAGAAGCAGGTCGTCCTCAACATAACTACCAATAAGCTTAACGTTAAGTAGGGAATTGTCCTCAGATTTTTGCATTCCCTTTTCATCTATCAAATATTTTTGATAGCGCTTTGCAATACCTGTGTAATTTGCCTGTGCATCCTTTAACGGATAATATGCAAGTACAAAAGGCTCTAAATATTGCTCTGCGTACCAATTATATCGCATACGATAGTTTGTGCTTGTGAAAATGTTGTTATAGCCTGCTACCAAGTAGGTTGCATTGATATAGCTATATCCCGACTGAGCATCACCCGCACGAGCATTGATAAGGCATGATTCTGCACCGCCCTCAATAATCGCACAAACTGCAGATGCACCATCTTTAAAGCCAAAGAATGGCATTGAAATCGGAGATGTGTTTGCATCCTCGTTATACATATCAATGGTATAATCGCGGCCATAAACTTCTGCTGAATAGGTACGGGCTGTTGCATCTGAACGGTTATCTAAATACATAAGTGCGCCACTGCCCGAGGGGATTACAAAATAACTGTCCTTATCGCCCTGCTCAGTGTTAACCCTTGAACACATAAAGGGTGCAGGAACAACCTTGAAAATGCGGTTACCCCAAAAAGATTTGATTTTTTTGTTATCTACCCTTGTTTTAAAACCGTCGCCTTCAAGGTAGTAGTCAACCGTTAAATAGTCGCCCACTTCATCGAAATAAAAGGTAACGCTTACACCATTATCCATTTTTTCTGCCTTAAAGCGACCCTCTGCAACAGATGCAAGGCTACTATGATACTCAAACTGTTGCTCACCCTTTAAAATGGTGATTGATACAGCTGAGTTCATCATCTCTTTGCCGGTAATATCATCGCCAAAAGCGGAGTTTTGATAATACTCATAAGGGATTGTTGACCAAACCCTATCATCTGTTTTTGAGTAGATTATAACTGCGGCGCGGTCTTTATCCCATTGCATTGAAAAATACTTATTCTCTGCAACTACGCCACTATCAATTTTTGTTGTATCTGCTGTTGCCTCGCTATAGGAAATAGCTTGTGCACCTTGTTTACCGCAGCCGGAAAGACCACCCAGTACAAGACACAAAGCAGATATCAAAGCGATTATCTTAATTAAGTGTTTCATTCTAAGTCCTCCAAAATCTGCGGTCATCGATAGGTGACCTCTTTATAAATTGTAAGAATAAAATCTATAAACTGCTGAATCAATACATACATCATAAGGATAACGAATATTGCAACAAGCATTGCAAGTATAACAACAACTGTCATTGCAAGGAGTTTAAAGAATCCATATTCGTGCACCGTCATAACGCCAACGCAAAGCATAATTCCTGCAAGAGCAATACAAACAACGTTGATTGCCGAGATAACCAATGCCTCTTCAGGAGTAAGCACATTTGAAAGTAAAGTTTGTAAAACATTATTTATAATCAAAGGAATCAAAGCATAACAGGTTACTATGTAAACCTCTTTCATTTTACCTTTGCCTTGGAATAATGTAGACATTGCCCAGTTAACAACCGACCATAAAAGCACTAATCCAAATGTACGAATTAGCGAGAAGGCTGCACTATATGAGCTCTTATCGAACATATTGTACATAAAACCTTCGTAAATCTCTAAAATAACGGTTGTTAAAAAGAACAGTACTAAAACTCCCGTTGCTAAACGAGCAGAACCCTGACCGTAATAACGTACCTGTTGAGCTCCTTCAAACGGATGTACAACGCTTGAGAACATTGTTTTGACTTTTTGGTTTTTAATCAACTGAAGCTCATGCTTTTTGGCGTAAGAGAAATATAAAATCAAGCCAACAATAAGCAACACTGCAAGACCGAAAATCCAAACGAAATTTCTTGTTAGATAATCATTACGAACATAAACAAATGCCGAAGCATATGTATCTTGGTCATAACCTAGCTTTGCATAATGAAGAGTTGTTTCATAATCTTCTTCAATAAGGGCGGCTCTTGCTAAGCCACGATATGCAAGCTGTTGATTTCTATCCTGAGAAAGAGCTTTTTCCCAATAGGGTTTTGCCTCAACATAGTAACCACCGGTGGTTAGGTCTTGAGCCTTTTTAATCAAAGCTCCGTATTCGGTCTCTTTAAAAACAGTAACATTAAGAGCAATAGTATCAAGAACTAAAACATCTTGGTTCAAATCGTTAACGTGGATTGCAATAGGTCTTGTGAAAATACCCTTTTGTTCGCCTGCGCCAACGCCACCGCCAAACACACCGATTTGGTTACATTCCTGGTCATACACAAGTATATGGCCATAGGTTTTACAAAGGCCATACATATATCCGTATTTATCTACATCCATAGAACCAACGTTTGTTACACGCCATGCGTAACCACCTGCGGGCTGTGCGTATTTTACACCAACGCCATCCGAGAAATTTGTGCCCTCAGCCGAGGAAACGGTGGTTTTTGTTTTGTTTTTCAAAACATTTGTGCCACCGGGGGAGAGCTTTTTAAGCTGACCTTGGTTACTGGTTGTTATTGAAACCGCGCCGGTTGCAGTATAAATGAAGTCTTTTTCATCTATTGCAATATCTGTAAAGGAATATGGCAATGATTTTTCTTCATTCATTTTCTTTTCGTCATTCACAAAAATCATTTCATAAATCTTTGCGAACACACCAAGAATTGAACCCTCTACCGAGTTTGAACCATAAAAGCCCGAAAAACTTCCATCGGGTTTGTAAAGGATAGCGCCATAATAAGAACCATCACTCAAAATGTAGGTGAAGCCCTCACTATTAACCGCTACCTTTGCGGGACGGTAGTTAAAGCTTTCGGGGATAACATCCTCGTCTGGCAAAACAAGAACATCTAAAACCTCTTTTTCAAGGTTTGTAACGATAACCCTTGCGTTTTCAGTATCGGCAATGTAGATTTTTCCATCGGTTGTTACAAACAAGCCCTGTGCACCCATAAAGGAAAGGACTTCATCACCATAAGGGATATCAGAAATTACTGTTTTTAATGTGAAATCAGGGTTGGTTACTATCAAACGTCCGTTGCCCGAATCCATTATGTAAACATTACCCTTTGTATCGGTAAAAATATCTGAAGGGTCTTTTAATGCAGAAAGGCCTAAGCCGGCAGAGGTAATTGTATCGCTATACTCATACATCGGTGTAGCAGATACCGACCACTTAGTGCCGGGAGCAGTCCAATATGTGTAAGAATCGTAGGGAGCCTTGCTTATCGGCTCGGCTGATGCGGATACTACAAAAATCGACATCATCATAACCAGCATAAGCAGAAAAGCAACAGTACGACCGAGTGCGCCTTTTAAAAAGCGATTTTTATTCATATTACTTTCCTCCTATGCTTATTTAATACCCGAGCTACTCATTGTTTGGGTTACACTACGTTGTGAAACAAGGTAAACCAAAATTGGCGGAATCATCATTATAACGGTGATAGCCATGGCGCAGCCTTGACGGGCGATACCGCTTTGTGCAACTGTTGATGCAGCAAAGGGTAAGGTTTTGAGTTCTTCGCTGAAAATTGTACCACCAGGCATAATTGACCACATATCACGGAAAGAGAATAGTGTAAGTGTTAGCCAAGCGGGTTTAACGTTCGGCATTGCAATAGCCCAGAAGGTTCTAAAGGAACCTGCGCCGTCAATACGCGCAGCCTCAATAAGCGCATCCGGAACGTTAGTATCCATAAACTGTTTCATAAGGAAAACACCCATTGAAGATGCGATGCCGGGAAGAATGTAAACCATATATGTATCAATCATACCCAGTGATGAGTAAATTAAATAACGGGGGATTTCCAATGTGTATGCGTTATAAAGAAGTGACATCTGAATAACTGCAAAAATAATGTTTTTACCCTTGATGTTGGTTTTTGCCAAAACATATGCGGCAGCCGCACCAACAAGGATATGCAAAAATGTTGTTACAACACTAATAAAAATACTGTTAAAAGCATATCTCGAAAGCGGAACAGCCAAGTTATCCAAAAGGCTTGGTAAAGTCATATAGCTTTCGGTAGTGGGACTAACAACATAAAAACGCGGTGGGAAAACAAGCAACTCATCTAACGGTTTAAAGGAGGTTATAATACAGTAATACATAGGTAAAACTGAAAATAATCCAAAAAACACTAAAAAGAAGGTGTAAAAGAAGTTGCCCGCTTTAGTTCTTGTAAAACGCTTGTATTGGTCACGACGAGATGCCTTGAGTTTTAATTTTCTAAGGCGTCTTTCATCGGCTTTACTCATTGTTGCCTGCATACTTCCTACCTCCCCGCCATATTAACTAGCTTACCAAGTAAGCTCTTGGTTGCAAACATCATTACAAATAAAACAACCGAAATTGCAGCTGCATAGCCCATTTCATAACGGGAAGCACCAACGTCTGATATCAAAGAAACCAATGTATCGGTTGAATAGTTAACACTTGGGTAACCACAAAGTGCAATCGGAACAGCACTAATAGAGAATGCTGACTGAATCTGCATAACAACACCGAACATCAAAATGCTCTTCATTGAGGGGACGGTGATATACCAAAGCTCATGCCAACGGTTTTTAACACCATCGATTGCACCTGCCTCATAAAGCTCGGGGTTTACGTTTTGTAAACCGGAGATATTGGAAAGGAAGGTAACACCCATACTCATCCATAACTGAACTATACATATAATAGGTAGAGCATAGCTTGGGTCTTTAAGCCACTGAACAGGCTCAACTATAAGACCCATTGACATAAGTGTACTGTTTATGTAACCATATGCGTCACCGCTAAAAAGAATCTGCCAAATAAAGTACACGTTTCCTGCAAGAGCCGGAGCGTAGAACATAAATGAAAGCAAAGTACGGATTGTTGGGCCAAACTCGTTTACCATCCAAGCAAGGAAGAAAGCGAGCATAAATCCGATAGGGCCTGTGATGATTGCCAAAACTAATGTATTACTTAGAGCTTTTGGGAAAACATCATCTTGAACAAACAAGCGCAGATAATTATCTAGTCCTGCAAAACGAGGAAGAGAAACTGCGTCAAAATCGAAAAAGCTAAGAACAACAGAACTAATAACTGGTAAAACTGTAAAAGCCACAAAGAGAACAAAGAACGGTGCAAGCATGAGATAATGCACTAGGTCGCCGTTAAAGCGGTCTCTTCTTCTTAATTTGCTGAGTTCAGCAGTGTTTGAATTATTCATATTTTGCACCCTCCTTACTTAACATTATATTGTTTGCATTTGCGCTCGATTTCTTTATTAGAAATCTCTGCCCATTTAATCATCATATCTTTTGCATTTTTGGAGTTATTAACAACATTCCAATATGCTTGGTCTATACTACGTGCGGTATAGTAACTACCCGGAACCTCAGGAACTTCTTTTATATTCTTCCACTGTTCAAGAAGGTTGTTAAGGCTATCTTTATCCCATGCCATTTGTGAAAGAGCCTCAGGGTTAGCAGTAGCAACACGGCCCGAAACACCAAGTATGGATTCGCAGTTATCGGAGTAATTAAGCTGTGTATCAGCGCTGGTCCACCACTTAAGGAACTCCCAACCGCCCTCTTTATTTTTAGAGGTACGAAGAATACCACAGCCTGTACCCGCACCTGCTTGGCAGTTGTTAATTGTTCCATCTTTATTCTCAAAGCCCGGGATTGGAACCATCTCCCATTTACCTGTGATTTCAGGTGCTGCCATTGTTAAGTTAATATACATCGAGTAGTTTTGAATACCCATAGGCATTGTTCCCAAGCGGAAACGGTTGAAGAAGTCCGCAGTTACAGGGAACTTATACTCATTAAAGAAGTCGCACCAGAACTCAAATGCTGTAATAGAGGTTGCGCTTGTTAATTCGGTAGCGGTAAGGGTTTCGTTATATATTTCTCCTCCCTTTTGCATTATAAGGGTTGGTAAAATGCTAAGCGAACCAACACCCGCATTTATCATTGTTGCGCTTGTAATCTGAGTATAAGGCAAACTAGACTGTAAATTGTTACGATTTAGCATAGAAGAAATTTTAATAAATTCGTCCCATGTTTTTGGTGGCTCAATGCCATACTCTTCAAAAATATCGGTACGGTAGAAGAGCATATAGAAGTTAAGAGTATCAGGAAGTGCGTAAACGCCTGCCGGCTCGTCATCTGTTGAATCGGGGTCAAACGAGAATGGTAATGCGGCATCACGTGTCATAAAGCGCTCCATAACCTGCTCGAAATCCTCAAACTGAGTAAGGTCAACCATAGCACCACGGAGCGCAAGGTTAACCGGCTCTGAACGAGCCATATTCAATGAACAGTCAGGTCCTCTACCCGAGAGAATAGCGTGAACATAAGATGCGTTTGACATTTTAAGGTTTACGCCGATTCCTGTTTCTTTTGTAAAGGAGGACTGAATAAGGTTATTTAAAACTCGAATCTGGTCACGACCCCAGTTAGCCCAAATTGTTATTGTTTCTTCTGTTTCTAAATCGCCCGAAATATTGTTATAATCGGCGCTAAAGGAAGAAAGGAAACGCTGCATACTATACGAAGTCTTTTTCCACCAACTCGCTGCAGGGTTTACTAGCTCTTTATCGGGAGCAGCGATTTCAATGTAGTCAAGATTAAGACCCATCTCCATCATTGAGTAAACAAGTGCGCTAACACTGGTATAGTTAGAGTAATATCTGCCCTTATACTGATGAGCGGTGAACTTGTTTTCTACCATATTGTCCATAACTTCTGCCATGGCACGAATGGTAGTTGCGTTTGTGCCACCTGTTTTACCTGCAATCTCCTCAGTAACTGTAGCAATGCGCTTTAGTTCTGTAGAATAAGCCTCAAGGTCTTCTAAGAAGTTGGGGATTTGGTTAAACAAATCATAGTCACGGTTGTTATCGGGGGTTTCACCTGTAATCATAACTATTTTACGATAAAGCTCACCAACATCATAAACAACATCTTTAAGTTCTCTTACTGTGTTTGTAAGTTTACCTAAGTTAACCTCTAAAGCGATTTCGTGGTCGCCTTTTTTAAGGTAAACCAAATAAGGTGTGCCATCATCTGCGGCGAACTCTTTAAACTCCCAATTAAGACCATAACCAAAAGTAACCTCGGTAGCCTCTGCAAAAGGAACCTTGCCATCGATATAAAGCTTACGATATGTATTACCATTTAAAACAAGGCTCTGTTTATAACGGAAAGCGATTTTATAATATCCGTCTTCCTTAACCGAGAACTTCCAAGTAAGGCGCTGACCGGGTGATGACCAGTTGCCACCGCCTATGTAGTTGATTCGTGTAAGATATGGGTTGGAGCCATTCTTTGATGAAACACTTGGGTCGGTTTGGTCATACTGCGAAACGAGTGAGTTGGTGCTCTTATATTCTGCGTCTTCACCTTCAATGATGATGGTTTCGTCCATTGTGGCATATTTGGAGGTGTCATAGCCTTGAGAAACTGTTGCGTAATCTTCATAAGATAAAGGCTTATCAAGAACAATAGCATCGAGTGCAACCGGCTCTGCAACCGACTCAACCTCTAAGGTATGAGTACCTTCAGAAAGTGCGATGGTATATGGGTTACTTTCAAGACCTGTCATATCAACCATATAATATTCTTGGAACATATGCTTCTCTTTTTGTTCGGGAGAAAGCTCGTTACCCAAGCCATCAACACGAACCTCGCCGTTATCAACAAACACACGTGGAAGCTCAAATTCCTGCATACCGTCAAACAAATACTTGCCATCAACCTTAAGACCGATAGCAATAGGATTGTTGCGTTTTGGCAAACTATAGTATATGAACTTTACGGTATAAAGACCTGCTTTAGCAACATTTACCTTATATGTAACGGTTCCTTCCTCGTTGGTCCACTTTAAAACACCGTTCTTGCCCTCAAAAGAATCAACCGATGAAACAGTAGCTCCTTTTGTTTCAGCATAATCAACCGCATCGATAACGATTTGCTCATCCGCGGCAGAAAATCCGCTATTCTTAGACAGATACTCTGTATATGCCTGAAGATTAGCTTTGCTAACTACCTTGGATACGGTATTTTCCTCGGTAGTGGGCTCTTCGGCTGAGGCGCCGGTTACATACATACCGGTTAAAAGCATAATTGCCGCCAAAACCAAGCTTAACTTTCTTTTCATTGACCTTACCTCCGATTTAATGGACTTTTCACGCAGTCGAACACCAATAACCGCGCCACCCTACTGAAGTTTTCTTTTTATAGCATGACTAAGCCTTTTTACAGGCGTTTTTTCACTCTAATAACAAAACTACAATACGGAAAAACCCGCTTCAGCCGACTTTTTTCGACCGAAACGTTAAAAAAATTATATATTTAATTGCTTTTTGATGATTTTTTAACCACATTTGTTGACACAAAAATGAATTGTTTTGATATTATAGCTAAACCCGAAGCCTAATTTTTATGCAAAATTCGGTTGTTGCAAAGAAATAACTAGAATATTTAGCAATTTTCACCAACAAAAATGGCATCTTTTCAAAAAATCAACTTTAGCAATTCTATTTTATCACATTTTTAACACATTTAAAGTCTAAAATTCTCCTATATAATCCCAAAAATTTAAACCGATTTGGAAATGATTTTTATCAAGACCTAAATATAGTGGTTTTTTAATATTTTTGGTTGTGCAAACCGCAATAACAAACCATTATTTGTTTTGTGAAAAATATTTTTTATTTAACTATTGACAAATTACAAATCAGGTGCTATACTTTATCGCATAAAAGCGCGAAAGTGAGGCGGAACAAATGCTAATATCAAAAACTTTTTATTATGCATATTATTACCTTTGCTATTATTTTAGCAAGGGGACTTCGCCGTGCGCTTATATACCTTTATAATTAAAGGCTGTATAACCTCGGCGGTGTCCTTTTCGGGCACCGCTTTTTATTTTTAAAAGGAGTTTTTTATTATGGTTATAGTTGTTAAACAGGGTAGTAGTAAAAATCAAGTTGATGAGTTAATCAAAAAACTTGAAAAGCAGGGCGTTGTTTGCCATTTAAGTAATGGTGAAAGCACAACCCTTATCGGTCTTGTTGGTGATACATCACATATTGACCAGGACGCATTACAAGCAAATGAGTTAATTGAAACGGTTAAACGAGTTTCCGAGCCATACAAAGCCGCAAACCGTAAATTTCATCCCGAAGACACCGTTGTTGAGGCAGGCGGCCATAAAATAGGCGGTAAATTTTTCTCGGTTATTGCAGGTCCCTGCTCGGTAGAAACAAAAGAGCAAATTTTAACCGTTGCTAAGGACGTGGAGAAAAGCGGTGCCGGAATGCTTAGAGGCGGAGCCTTTAAACCACGCACCTCGCCCTACGCTTTCCAAGGCTTGCATGCCGAAGGTCTTAAACTTTTGCTTGAAACAAAAAAGCAAACAGGTATGCCGATTGTTACCGAACTTATGAGCCTTAATCATCTAGACCTTTTTAACGACGTTGATATAATTCAGGTTGGCGCACGAAATATGCAAAACTTTGAGATGCTTAAAGAGCTTGGCCGCTGCAATACACCAATCCTTTTAAAGCGTGGACTTGCCAATACAATGGAGGAACTTTTAATGAGCGCCGAATATATTATGGCAGGTGGTAACAATAATGTTATCCTCTGTGAGCGCGGTATCAGGACCTTTGAAACAAAAACAAGAAACACGCTTGACGTTTCGGCAATTCCGCTTTTGAAACAGCTCTCTCACCTGCCCGTAGTTGTTGACCCGAGCCACGCCGCAGGTTTGCCCTCTCTTGTTGAGCCGCTCTCCCTTGCCGCTATTGCCGCAGGTGCCGACGGCCTTATGATAGAGGTACATAACAACCCTGCCGCCGCCCTTTGCGATGGCAATCAAGCACTAAAGCCCGAACAATTTGATGCAATTATGAAAAAGGTTGAGGGCATCGCGACTTATATGGGTAAAACATTAAATTGATTTTTTATAGCACGGCAAATCGCCGTGCTGTTTTGTTTATCTTAGCAAATTAAATATGAATATAAAATAAATATTTTTCATACAATTAAATAACCTTTTTAGGAGTTGATTGTATGAGGGAACTAGTAACAGACAGAGCCGTGCATCTGGGGGAATATATAGTTCAGTCAAAAGCTACTGTGCGCGCTACGGCAAAGGTTTTTAAAATAAGCAAGTCAACCGTACATAAGGATGTTACTGAACGGCTGTTACACATAAATAAACAACTCTATAAACAGGTAAATGAGGT
>JAZNIK010000023.1:0-6064 GCA_045577495.1 Acutalibacteraceae bacterium | reverse complement strand
AACAAGTGAACCAAAAAGGAACAAAGTCTCGTAAGTAACCATTGGCACCCCTCCTTTCATTTAGGAGGGAAAAGTGCCCCTCCTTAGTAAAGAAGGGCTAACCGCCTACCGTTATGGTAGCCTCTAAGGGTGCGAAGCACCGTTACTATAATACAACCTTCGACACAATTTGTCAATCGTGCGTTAGGGCTTCAAAGCCGCTGATGACGGTACTTTCTTTAATGCTATCAAACATAACTTTACACATCTCTACATAACTTTTGAAAAAATAATTTCAAATATTTTCAAATATGATGAAAGCGCCGTGCAAAAATGCACGGCGCTTGATCTTTATTCTATCATAGTGACTTTTCTCTGCAAATCTCCCCGGAAAATTGGCGTAGTAGTTGGCGTAGTGGCGTGGTTTTTCAAGACTATCAACCACCCCAAACCCGCATAACTACTGGGTTTCTTTGAGCCTTATTAGTCCAAAGGTTTCATTGTGGGGAAAAGTAGTACATCTCGAATAGATGCGCTATCAGTTAGCAGCATAACCAAGCGGTCGATACCGAAGCCCAAGCCGCCTGTTGGTGGCATACCATATTCAAGAGCGGTTACATAATCATAATCAACCTCGGAGTCGCAGTTGGGGTCTGCCGCCTTTTTGGCTGCAACCTGTTTTTCAAAACGCTCTTTTTGGTCGATTGGGTCGTTAAGCTCGCTAAATGCATTACCAAACTCGGTAGCATTTATAAAATACTCAACACGCTCGGTGAATGCAGGGTCCTCAGGCTTTCTTTTAGCAAGAGGGCTATTTTCAACAGGATAATCATAAATAAAGGTTGGTTGAATTAAATTCTCCTCAACAAAAGCATCAAAAAGTTCAACCAAAACTGTGCCCTTTGTTGCATCCTCGGGAACTTCTACGTGCTTTGCCTTTGCACAGGCTCTTGCATCCTCATCGGTTGCCCAAGAATAATAATCGCAACCTGCATACTTTTTAACTGCCTCTGCCATTGTTAATCTCTCCCAATGGCCCATATCAATCTCGATGCCTTGATAGGTGATAACCTTGCTACCGCAGATTTTTTCAGCTAGCATTGTGTTAAGCTCCTCAACCAAATCCATCATACCATGATAATCAGTAAATGCCTGATAAAGCTCAACTGTTGTAAACTCGGGATTGTGCTTTGTATCCATACCTTCGTTACGGAAAATTCTGCCAACCTCGTATACTCTATGCATACCGCCAACAATAAGGCGTTTTAGGTACAGCTCGGTTTCAATACGGAGATACATATCCATATCCAATGTGTTATGGTGAGTTTTAAAAGAACGGGCGGCGGCGCCAATCTCCATAGGCACCAAAATAGGTGTATCAACCTCTAAAAAGCCCTTGCTATCTAAGTAATTACGAACCTCGCGCAAGATTTGTGAACGCTTAACAAATGTATCGCGAACCTCGGGGTTAACAATAAGGTCAACATAGCGTTGGCGATAACGTGTATCTGTATCCTTAAGGCCGTGGAATTTTTCGGGCAGGGGTAAAAGCGATTTACTAAGAAGCTCAACAGCGTTACAGTGAATCGAAATTTCCTCTGTTTTGGTTTTAAACACAAAGCCCTCAATACCAATGATATCGCCAATATCCCACTTTTTAAATGCGGCATACTCCTCCTCGCCTACATCATCGCGGCGAACATAAAGTTGGATATTGCCCGAACTATCCTGTAAATTGCAAAAACTTGCTTTACCCATAATTCTGCGGCTCATTAAACGACCCGCCAAGCGCACGGTTTTGCCCTCTAAGTTATCAAAATCCGCCTTAACGTCTGCGGCGTAATTATCAAAATCGTATTTGGTTTTTTGGTAAGGGTCATTACCGCTATTTTTTAAATCGGCAAGTTTATCTCTACGAACCTGCAAGAGTTCGCTTAATTCTGCCTCGGTCTGAGGTGCGGGAGTTATGTTTTGTTCTGCCATAAAATTCAACGTCCTTTCTTATTATAGCAAACGGGCAGGAACACCCCGCCCGAAAAGGTTTTACTGTTTTTCGATTGTTAGGATTTTATAAACGACCTTTTCGCCGCCAAGCTCAACCTCAACCTCATCGCCAACTGCGTGACCAATAAGCGCTTTGCCTACCGGCGATTCGTCGGAAATTTTATCGTTAAGAGGGTCTGCCTCAGCAGAGCCAACTATTGAATAAGTAAAATCTTCATCAAATCCAAAATCTTTAACCGTAACCTTTACGCCTACAACAACCTTATCAAACTCAATATTATCTGAAATGATTTCATAATTTTTAAGCATTGCATCAAGCTCAACTATACGAGCCTCGATTTTTGCTTGTTCGTTCTTTGCATCGTCATACTCGCTATTCTCGGATAAATCACCATAACCGCGAGCAATTTTAATTCTCTCCGCTATATCCTTACGTCCGTTTGTTTTTAGATTTTCCAGCTCTGCCTGGAGTTTTTTTAAGCCTTCCTCGGTAAACTTGTAAATTTTGGCCATAATATTTTTTCCTTTCAAAATCGCCTCAAAACAAAGTATAAAGTCGGGAAGCTTCCCGACTCTTTGATTGAAACATAATATAAGTATTATAATATCTACTTTAAAGAATGTCAAGGTATTTTTATATGCAAAAAAACATCCCTATTTTTGTGCATTTTGGTGGGCACCTTATATTCTTAGAATAATATATGCAAAAACATTGAGGGTTATACTTAAATTTTTCTTGACTTTTTAAAATAAAACAAGTATAATATTATGGCTATTGAAATAATAGCTCCTTGCTCTGTGGAAAACACAGGGCCATTAGTCCAAAGGGAGGTGCAACAAAATGACCAACAAGTACGAAGCAGTTTTGATTTATTCTGTAAAGGATAAAGACGAAGCAGCCATTGCAGCAATGGTAGAAAAGTTCAAAGCTTTAATCGAGGCTAACGGTACGGTTGAGGGTGTTGACGAATGGGGTAAACGCCGTTTGGCTTATCTCATCGACGACGAGGCAGAAGGCTATTATGCTATCTACACCTTTGATTCTGCTCCTGAGTTCCCCGCCGAGCTTGAGCGTGTAGCGAAGATTACTGAAGGTGTTCTTCGTGTTATGACCGTTAGAAAGTAAGGAGGATATAATAAATGCTTAATGTTGTTGTTTTAACCGGTAGGCTAACCGCTGACCCAGAACTTAAAACCACCGCTAGCGGCACAAGTGTTTGCAGTTTTTCTATTGCAGTTGATCGCCGTTACAGATCCGGTGAAGAGCGTCAGGCTGATTTTATTAACATCGTTACTTGGCGTACAACAGCTGAATTTGTATCCAAGTACTTTAAAAAAGGTCAAATGATTGCAATCGAAGGTTCAATTCAAACCCGCAGATATCAGGATAAAGAGGGTAAAAATCGCACTGCATTTGAGGTTGTTGCAAGCAATGTTCAGTTTGCCGACTTTGCAAGACGCGAGGGTGACGCAGCAGCTACTGCAGCCGCACCTGCAAGCTTCTCTAATGCTGATGAGGGCGACTTTGCTTCGATTGACGATATGGACGACGATTTGCCGTTCTAATCACACTATGAATTTTTCTCCGCCTAATTAACGGAGTATATCTACTCTACAGAAAGGAATGACTTCTGCAATGGAAAAGAATGAAAGACCAGCACGCAGAAAGGGACGTAAAAAGGTTTGCCATTTTTGCGTTGACCGCGTTGAGGTAATTGATTATAAGGATGTAGCTCGTCTTCGCAAGTTTGTTTCAGAGAGAGCAAAGATTCTCCCTCGCCGTGTAACCGGCACTTGCGCTAAGCATCAAAGAGCTCTTACCACAGCTATTAAAAGAGCTCGTCAGGTAGCTTTGCTTCCTTACGTTGCCGACTAAACGCGTGGCGTTTAATCCATTATTCGAGAAACAAACCATTCGGTATGGCGTAACCATTCGCCCGACCGGATGGTTTTTATTTTTACACACACTTTAAAATACGCGTGGCGTTTAATCCAATTTCGAGAAACAAACCATTAGGTACGGCGTAACATTCGCCCAACCGGATGGTTTTTTTAAAACTTATTATATTGCCACGCAATATCCCTCCACCGCAAGCGGTCCCCCTCCCTTTAGGCAAGGGAGGCTTTGGGAGATTCTTCGCTAAACGCTCAGAATGACAACAGGCAATCACAGTTTCAGGTCGTTTAAAACAATTATTATTTTATCCTTTTTGATTGCATAATCCAGTGCCAATTTTGTACCGCTCTTTCTATATTGCGGTGAATTTTCTTTATTATAATACATTACACAAAAATCGCTATCATCAATCATTTCTTTATTGCGCTGAAGATATGCCGCTTTACCAAACGCTTTTTTAGAATAATATGTATCCTCATAGCTTTCTAACAAATAGGTTTTATAGCAATCATTTATTTGTGGATATTCAGCCCGTAAATATATCCTCTTTATATTTGGATATTTATTTTTAATTTTAGATACCTGCTCATAACACAAGCCATTAAATCTGCTCTTACTTCCAAAAAGAAATGTATCAACCTTTTGCTCTACAATCAATTTTTCAATAATATTCCATAGTTGCGATTTTAATTCCTCAGTTTCATTTATAGTCCTATGACCGATAAAACAACAAACGCTATTTTGCAATTATATTTCACCCCAAGTAAATAATCTATCATTCATTATACATTATCATTGACTTAAAGTAAATAATCTTTTACTTGTATAAAGTTATAATTTGCCTTATTTCCTTATAAACTAATACTATAAGGGAGGCGTAATAATGAAAACTAAGTTTGCTGATAAATATATTACTTTGGGCTTGAAAATTGCCTATTACCGAAAGAAAGCTGGATACACCCAAGAAACTTTTGCAGAGCTTATAGATAAAAGCGTAAACTTTGTTGGTCAAGTCGAAGGTCCTGGTACTGTTCGTGGCGTTTCACTTGAAACCTTATTTAAGATGGCAAGTGTTTTAAATATTCCACCAGCTAAATTATTGGAAGAAGATTAAAAAAATGAGCTAACTGACTTTAAAATCAGTTAGCTCGTTTTATTTTTTGTTCTATTATTTCGGTAGCCGTAAGCAGTTCATTAAACAAATCTTTTTTTCTTTCGACCGATTTAATATCATTCATACAGCTACGCATACTTTTAAGTCGACGCAGAACAAACATTAGTGCCGCCTCATCGGGAGTATCAAGCAGTTTACCTATGTATTTAAATGCGATATCCTTTTTTTGCGGCTTATTAGAATAAACCACACGCATAACGGTATATACCCTACCCTGAGAAATGACAGCCTTTTCTTGCTCAATTTCAAAATTATTCAAAATCAAAAATTCTCTTAGCCTATCATCGCAGGACATTGGTTGCAAAACAAGTGAAACCTTTGGACTTTTTACCCACTCTGCCGCATCAATAATATCAGCTATGGTTTCACCGCCCATACCGCAAATGGTTATCTGCTCACACTCAAAAGGTTTTATACCTTTAAGTCCATCTGCCAAGCGGAGTTCTATTTTATCCTCTAGCTTATATTTTTGAACATTGGCACTAGCAACCGATAAAGGCCCCTCAGCTATATCGCAGGCAAACACCCTATCGGCGATTTGCTCTTTAATAATATGGATAGGAAGAAAGGCGTGGTCGGTACCTATATCCGCCACTGCCTTTCCCTTTTTTAACATATTTGCGGCCATTAAAAGCCGTTTGTTTAAAATTGACATTAGTTACCAAAATGAGCATTTAATTTAGCAACAAGCTCATCTGCATCGGTGCCGTGAACTGCACAAGCATCGGCAATGCTCTCGCCTCTGGAGGCAGGGCAACCAAGGCAGTGCATACCAATCTCAAAAAAGTATTCTGCAGTATCTACATCTGCATCAAGAATATCGCCTATTATTGAGTCTTTTGTGATTTCCATAATTATTCTCCTTATTTTAGCCAAAGCATTCAAACTTGAATCAGATTTTGAAACAAGTATTTTCTGCTGTGGCATTGTTAAAATACTCGTAAATCCGTTAGGATTTACTGCGTTTTTGCCTCGCACATCAAAAAATTCTTTATTTACAAAATTCTGCG
>JAZNIK010000022.1:0-30194 GCA_045577495.1 Acutalibacteraceae bacterium | reverse complement strand
ATGATTCTTTTGAATCTCATCTTACCTTTGAAAATTTTAGTGGAAAAAACTTAAAACTTTTTACACATAATAATACTAATTTATTTTATCATAAAATATAAAAAAATTCAAGTTTTATTATGGCTTTTCCACATAAAATATGTTATTATAATTTTAGTTAAAAATGCTAATAAAATTAGGTGATTTTATGATAGATAAAATTAAGTTTATATTAGATAAAAATAATATAGAATTGTTTGGTTTTTGCGATTATTTTTTGCTTAAAGAAAACCTTATTGAATGCAGGGCAAAACAAAGAATTCCTGATAATACAAATACGGTAATTACACTTGTTTTTCCTTACAAGGTAAGGGATGAAAAACCGAGTAATATTTCGCGATATTCTGCAGTAGAAGATTATCATAAAATAGCATCAAAAATTTTAGAAAAAATAGTAAAAGAATTAAAAGAAAAATTCACCCAAAACTCCTTTGAATTTTTTATAGATAATTCGCCCATTGATGAGGTTAAGGCGGCGGTTTTAAGTGGGCTTGGTATTAAAGGAAAAAATAATCTTTTAATAACAAAAAAATATGGAAGCTTTGTTTTTATAGGAGAAATTTTAACAGATTTAAAAATACAAACAGTAAACAATAAAATTACATATTGTATAAAATGTGATAAGTGTATAAAAAATTGCCCAAGCGGATTTTTGAAGGATAAAAATAATAAATGTTTATCTGCTATAACTCAGCAGAAAAAAGAGCTAACCGAGCAGGAAAAAAATATGATAAAAAATTGTAATACAGTTTGGGGTTGCGATATTTGTCAAGAGGTTTGCCCATTAAACGAACAGGCAGAAAAAACAAATATAAAAGAGTTTATAAACTCTTACAGAAATGAATATATAGCAGGAGAGAATATAAAAAATAGGGCATTTGAGTGGCGCGGAGAAAAGGTAATTAAAAGAAATTATGAGATAGTAAAAGAGTAAAGGATAATTTTCGACCTTTACTCTTTTTTTTATACAAAAAGATATAAATTTAACACCTTGACAGTATATTTTGTGATTTGATATCATAAAAATACAATATATAGATAAGGAATTTAAAAATGGAAATAAAAACCAGCATAATGAATAGCAAAATTATTAAAATAAATATAAATAAAATATCATTAGACAAAAATATACCTCATAAAAAGATAAACGAAGCAGAGATAATTGCCCTTGCATCAAATATAAAAAAGAACGGACTTTTTTATCCCCTATCGGTTAGAAAATATATAAAGGATAGGGAAAAATACATACTTGTTTCGGGATATAGAAGATATTTGGCTTTAAAATTTTTAAATGTAATAAGAGTGCCTGTAATTGTATATTCTTTAACCGAAGCAGAGGCGGAAATTTTTTATTTGTGTGATGAAATAAACAGAAAGAATCTTACAATATTTGAAAAGGCAATAGCAATTAAAAAAATGCTTATAAAGGGAAGATTAAGCAGACAGGAAATAGCCGAATATATTTCTATTTCTACACAAAAGATAGATAGGATATTATCTGTATTAGAATTAGATAAATTTATGAGGCAAACTATTATAAATAATTCTTTTTCAGAAGAATTTATTTATACTTTTTTAAAGGTGAGTGAGGAAAAAAGAGCAGATATTTTAAATTACATAATAGCTAATAAATTAACTAATGATACGGCAATTAAATATATAGAGGATTATTTAACACCCAAAAAAGAGCCAATAAAAACAGTTTGTATTACAAATGATAAAATAATTTTAAACAGTCTTGAAAGAATCGCCGAAAATCTAAATTCAAGCGGAATAGATGCAAATATAGATAAAAAAAGTTATGATAATAAAACAGAATATATACTAACAATAGAAAAAAGGCTAAAACAGCTTACACTGCTTTAGCCAAAAATTATAATGGTTTTTTAGAAATTTGAGCAGAAGCCCTTGGATATTTTTCGGGGGTTTTTGCTTTCTTTTTTACCATAATAATTATACGCTTATTATCTTTTGGTAAATCTTCTTTAAACAATTCAGCATTAGTGCCACCAAGAATGGATAAAGCGTTTTTTGCTTCATTACATTCGTTTTCGGCATCGGGACCTTTCATAGCAAAGAAGGTGCCCCCTACCTTTACAAAGGGTAAACAATATTCCGCTAAAACGGGGAGTCTAGCAACCGCTCTTGCAATAGCAATATCAAAATTTTCTCTAAGACTATTATCTTTACTTGCAAGCTCTGCTCGAATGTGAAGATTGTTTGTTTTAAGACCAATTTTATTTTGCAGGTCCTCTAAAAATATAAATCTTTTTGCGTGTCCGTCAAGCAGAGTTATATCAAGGTCGGGTCTTATAATTTTAAGTACCATACCGGGAAAACCTGCACCTGTGCCAACATCTATAACCTTAGCAACTTTTTCTGCATTTAGGTGTTTTAAAACCGAAATACTATCTATAAAATGCTTAATTATTACCTCTTCAGGCTCGGTTATTGCGGTGAGATTTATTTTTTCGTTCCACTCCAAAAGCAGATTAGCATAAATATTAAGATGCTCTATTACTTTTTCGGGCAAGGAAATATTATTTTGCTTTGCATATTTCAAAAGTAAAGAAAAATCAAACTGTTGCATATTATTCTCCCTTCTTTTGAAGCCAAATAATTAGTACCGAAATATCGGCGGGACTTACACCCGAAATACCCATAGCCTGACCGATGCTTAAGGGTCTGATTTTTGATAGCTTTTCTTTTGCTTCCAGGCGAAGTCCATCAATCTCATTATATGGGGTATCAATATCCAAAAGGGTGTTTTCCATTCTGTGCATCTCTTTTACAGATGCCATTTGGCGTTTTATATATCCGCTATATTTAATCTCGGTTTCGATTTTATCGCAAAGCTCCTCAGAAAGCAAAGGCCTCTCTTTATCAAAGGGAGCAAGGTCAAAATATGAAATTTGAGGTCTGCGTAAAAGGTCGGAAAGACGGACGCCAGTTGTTAATATTGTGGTGCCTTTTTGCTCTAACATTTTATTTATTTCATCACTTGGTGGTATAAAGGTTTGCTCTAACCTTTGAATTTCGGCATCCTTTATTTTGGTGTTCTCTACAAACTTATTATATCTATCTTCACTTATAAGGCCAATTTCATATCCCTTTGGAGTAAGTCTCTCGTCGGCATTGTTTTGGCGTAAAATAAGGCGATATTCAGAACGAGAGGTCATCATACGGTATGGGTCGGCACAACCCTTTGTTACCAAATCATCTATAAGTGTGCCAATGTATGACTCTGAGCGAGAAAGATATATAAGCTCTTTATTTTGAGCATATCTTGATGCGTTTATTCCCGCAATAAGTCCCTGTGCAGCAGCCTCCTCATAACCTGACGAGCCATTAAACTGACCTGCGCCAAAAAGTCCCTTGTGATTTTTAACCTCAAGAGTGGGAAAGAGCGCAGATGGGTCAACACAGTCATACTCTATTGCATAGGCTGGTCGCATAATTTCTACATTTTCTAAGCCCTCAATAGTGCGATAAAACTGAATTTGTACCTCTTCGGGAAGCGATGATGACATACCCTGAAGATACATTTCCTCGGTGTTTTTTCCGCAAGGCTCGATAAAAAGCTGATGCCTTTTTTTATCCGCAAATCGAACAATTTTATCCTCAATACTTGGGCAATATCTAGGTCCGACACCCTCAATTATTCCACCATAAAGTGGGGAGCGGTCCAGATTATTTAAAATGATATCCTTTGTTTCATCATTTGTATAGGCAATGTGGCAACAAACGGTATTTTCGGGAGTCTTTTTGGTGGTAAAGCTAAAAGGAATTATTTGCTCGTCGCCCTGCTGAACCTCTAATTTATCAAAATTTATACTGCTTTTTAAAACCCTTGCAGGAGTTCCTGTTTTAAAGCGTCTGAGTGGCATATTAAGTTCTAAAAGGGACTTAGACAAAGAATTTGCGGCAAAGGTTCCGTCGGGGCCGCCATCATAATTGACCTCGCCAACGAATATTTTACCCTTTAAAAAGGTACCAGTTGCAATAACAATACTTTTTGCTATGTATACTGCTCCCAAGGCGGTTGTAAGCTCCCAATTATCCTCTTTTTTACCGAGGGATACAACCTCAGCCTGTTTTACAAGCAGATTTTCTTGCTTTTCCATAGTGTGCTTCATATAGGCGGAATAATCGCGCCTGTCAATTTGGGCGCGAAGACTATGAACGGCGGGTCCTTTTCCCCTATTTAACATACGGCTTTGCAGGGTGTTTGCATCTGCCGCCTTTCCCATTTCACCGCCCAGGGCATCAATTTCTCTAACAAGATGGCCTTTTGCAGTACCGCCGATTGATGGGTTACAGGGCATATTTCCAACCCAATCTAAATTTATTGTAAAGCAAACCGTTTTTGAGCCAAGTCTGGCAGAGGCTAACGCCGCCTCTATACCCGCATGACCCGCACCGATAACGGCTACATCTATATTGTCTGCAAAGTATGTTTTCAAAACAATTCTTCTTTCCTTTGTTTGTTATTTTCCTACGCAGAAATTGCGAAAAACCTCATCTGCAACCTCTTTTGTTATGCTTTTTCCGTCAAGCTCTAACAATGCCGAAAGGGCATCGTCAATGAGTATTCCAACGGCATCAAGAGTAACACCGCCGTTTATTGCTGAGATAGCCTCCTTAACAGAGGAGGATGCCCTTAAAACAGTATTATATTGCCTCTCGTTTGAAAGAATTTCGGCATTTTGGTCAAGCTCGTTAAGTTTTAAAATATCTGTTATTGCTAAGACCAAATCATCCTCGCCCTCACCTGTTAAGGCAGAGAGTTTTACAAAGGGCAGACCGCAGTCTTCAAAGTATTTATTTGTTTTATCCTCAAGGTCGTTTTTGTTTAAAATAAGCAGAGTGTGTTTATCCTTAATTTTTTGTATAAGTTCTATATCATCTTTTGTAGGTGCAACCGAGCAATCAAACACCGCAAGGCATAAATCGGTGGTATCAAGCCTTTTTAGTGCCGCTTTTATGCCGATTTGTTCAACTTCATCATCGGTTTGGTGGATGCCCGCCGTATCGGCCAAAAGCAGAGTATAATCACCAACTGAGGCGGTTTGCTCGATAATATCACGGGTTGTACCCGCAATAGAGGTAACAATAGACCTCTCGGTTTTTGAGAGCAGATTCATAAGGGTTGATTTACCCGCGTTTGGGCTACCCACAATAACGGTGTTGATTCCGCCTGTTATAAGTCTGCCCTTATCATAATTTGATATGAGTTTATCTAAACCTGCATCAATTTCCTTTAAAGAGTCAGCAAAATCCTCTGTGCTAAGGCAAAGAGTTTCATCCTCGGGAAAATCTGAAAAAACAGAAATTTGGCTAACCAAAAACAACAATTTATCGGTAAGAGCCTTAATTTTAATTGAAAGTGCACCCTCTTTGTTTTTGGTTGCGATTTGAAGAGCCCGTTCACCACTTGCAGAAATAAGATTCATAACAGATTCTGCTTCGGTAAGGCTTAGTTTTCCGTTTAAAAAGGCTCGTTTTGTAAATTCACCCGCCTCGGCAACTCTGGCACCCGCGCCTACTGCCGCGCGAAGCACTCTGCGTATCAGATACACGCCGCCGTGAACAGATATTTCTACAATATTTTCGCCCGTATAGCTTTTGGGCGCACGAAAAACCAAAGCAACACCCTCGTCAAGACGGGTATCACCCTCATAAATATGACCAAAAGCGGCGGTATAGCCCTTCATTGCGGCAATATCCTTAGATGAAACGGGTTTAAAAATAGCCTTTGCAACCTCAAAAGCGTTTTCGCCCGATATACGTATGGAAGAAATACCGCCCTCGCCCAAAGGGGTTGAAATCGCGGCGATAGTATCGGTTGTTATGGTTCTCACCTCTTTATTTTATCGATGTTTCACGTGAAACATTATTTGCCTACAATTTTGTTTGCAAGTTCTGTAAGTTCTTCTTTATTATAAAATTCAAGAGTAATGGTTCCGCGACCATTTTTACCAGGCTTTATAATGGCTTTTCTGTGTGTTTCGTTTTTAAGAGAAAGTTCTACCTCACGATAAAAACTATCTATTTTTACTGTGTTTTCGGCTTTTTTGGGCTTTTTAGATGCCTTTGCCATTGCCTCTAACTGACGAACCGAGGCTCCGTTTAACGCCATAATAAACGCCGATTGTTGTGCGGCGGCATCTTCAAAGGAAAGCAATGCTCTTGCGTGGCCTGATGATATTTTACCCTCTGCCAAGGCGGTGAGCATATCGTCGGGCAGATTTAATAAACGTAAAGCGTTGGTAACAGCGGTACGGGACTTGCCTACCCTTTCTGCGACCTCATCTTGAGTTAGGTTGAATTCCTTTAAAAGCCTTGAATATCCCCTTGATTCCTCAACGGGATTAAGGTCGCGACGTTGCAAGTTTTCTATAAGAGCAAGTTCCATTGTTTGTTTATCGTCAAGCTCCTTAACGATAACGGGCACCGAGGTAAGACCTGCCATTCGACAAGCGCGCCAACGTCTTTCACCTGCAACGATTTGATATGTACCGCCAAGCATGGGTCTAACAACAATTGGTTGCAAAAGACCGTGCTTTTCAATGCTATCGGCGAGTTCGCTCAATGCTTCCTCATCAAAATAGGCGCGAGGTTGGTCTTTGTTTGGTTCAATCTCAGAAAGGCGTAATTCTATTGCAATATTATCATCGGTTGCGTTTTCAGAAAAAAGAGAATCTAATCCGCGGCCTAAACCGCCTTTTTTTGTAGCCATATCTATACTCCTATCTATTTTTCTTTATAAATTCTGCGGCAAGTGCGTTGTAACAGTCGGCACCCTTTGAGCGATGGTCATAATATTGAATTGGTTGACCATAACTTGGCGCCTCGGAAAGACGGACAGAGCGAGTAATAACAGAGGAATAAAGCTTTTTGCCAAAAAACTTTTTAATTTCACTTACTACCTGTTGAGTTAGGTTTAATCTGCCATCATACATTGTTAGCAAAACGCCCTCAAGTTCTAGGGTTGGGTTATAAAGCCTTTTAACCTGACGCATTGTGGACATAAGCTGAGATAAGCCCTCTAGAGCAAAGTATTCGCACTGAATTGGCACTAAAAATGTATCGGTCGCGGTCATAGCGTTAAGGGTTATAAGCCCTAAAGATGGAGGACAGTCGATAAAAATATAATCATAGTCCTCTCTTAAATGAGAAAGAGCTTTTTTTAAACGGCTTTCTCTATCCTCTACCGTTGTTAGTTCGATTTCCGCTCCGGCGAGGTCCATAGAGGCGGGGATTACATCTACACCCTTGAATTTTGTATGTATCACCGTCTCTTTTGGGGACTTTGTGCCCAAAATGAGTTCATACGATGAGGCGTAAACATCCTTTTTGTTTATACCAAAGCCGCTTGTTGTATTGCCTTGTGGGTCGGCATCCACCAAAAGCACCTTTTTGCCCTTTATTCCAAGACCGGCGGTAAGGTTTACGGCGGTGGTTGTTTTGCCTACACCACCTTTTTGGTTTACTATTGCGATAATTTTACCCAAAATTATCCCCCTTTATATGTATCCCTTTAAAAAGGGTTGATTTTACATAAATCAATTATACCAACACAAAGCAAAAAAGTAAACACTTATTGAAATATTTTAAAAAATGTTTCACGTGAAACATTTAGTGGTTTTTCTTTCCCCATTTTGTTAATAAAGATGCGGTATAACCAAAAAACACTGCGGCGGATATACCTGCAGCGGTTGCGGTGAGCCCGCCGCTTAATATTCCTATAAAGCCATATTCGGCTATAGCTTTTTTTACTCCGTTGGCAAGAGAATACCCGAATCCCGTAAGAGGAACGGTTGCACCCGCGCCCGCAAATTTAACAATAGGCTCGTATATGCCAACTGCGGTTAAAATAACCCCCGCAACCACATATCCAACAAGAATTCTAGCGGGGGTAAGCTTTGTGTAGTCGATTAAAGCTTGACCTAGCATACACAGAAAACCACCAACTAAAAAAGCATATAAACAGTCTAATAACAAATCCATAAAATTCAACCTCTTTTATTTTTTGTTATTATTCCCCGTTGCTTTTGAAATATAAAAAAAGAATGTTTCATGTGAAACATTCTTAATCAAAAGCAAAGCCGTGATAGGCGGTATTAAATTTTTCTTTATCAAAAGCATTGTCCTGCCATAAAACGCTAAAGTCCACTTCATCGAAATTAAACACCTTAAAAACCTCGCAATTAAGCGAAATAGGACACCTCACCTCGATATTATTGCAGTTGTTTTTTTCTAGTAGGCCTAAACACAAGGAAATTATCTCGGTTTGATTTTGCGGTAGGCATAAAGCCTCCTTTATTAAAAGGGTGTTATCCCTTTTTTCATAAACCAATCCGCTACCTGACTTTAAACCTATACAATGGCAGCCATCTGTGGCGGCAGAAAAAAGTTTTTCTTCAAAATCGGCGTAAAGGTCAGATATTTGGGTTAAAAGCTCTTTTCTGTTAATCTTCCATTCTTCCATAGAAACACTGGTGATATCACTAGGTTTTATTATTTTAAGTTGCTCTGCGGTCTTAGTGAATCTTTCTGCAGAAAGAGAGGTTTTTAAAACCTTGAAAAATGACAAAAAATCTGTTTTTTTGTAAAAATCAAATAAAGGCGCGTTAGCCGGTTTTAAAAATATACCTAGTTTACTCTTTTCGAGCGCTACCTTTTTTGCCTTTTCTAAAAGCCTTTGCATAATGCCTTTGCCTCGATATTTTGGGTCGGTGCATGCGGCATATAGATAATAAAAAGGGTAGACCTTCTTTTTGGATATCAAACCACTATCCATAAGATAAAGCATTGAGATGGGTTTTTCCTCATCATATTCGGCAAGTAGCAATGCTTTAGATAAAACCGTTTTAAAAAGTATTTCGGCATCCTCAGGTGTGTCATCCAAAAAGCATTTTAAATAAAGGTCTTTATATAATGTGTAGTCGGTCACTTATCGACATTCCTTTATAAGATATTTTTTAAGCAAAATTTCGGGTTGGTATGATAGTTTTGCCTTGCGAAGCCCCTCTAGACCCAAATCATCCTCTCGGTTTACATATTCAAAAGAGGGCAACTCGTTTGCTATAAACTCTCTATTTATCAAAGAATAAGCCGTTCTAAACTCAGGTAAGGCTTTTTCAACTTGAACATTAAAAACCTTGCTGTTTATAGGTGAACCAAAGGTAAATGCTACTATTTTGCCATCAACCCTTATGCAACCACCCTTGATTTTTAATTTTTGCATTTGCGGCAAAAGGGATTTTAAAGCCTTGTTTTCAACCTCAACACCCTTATCATAACCGAATTCGGTTAATTGATAATCCGCCCAAGAGTCCGCCATATCAAAAACCTCATTAAGATTATTAACCGACAAAGTTTCATACTGCCAATTATGGGTGCGGGTAAAGGCGGATATATGATTTCTTTTAGAATGGTATTTTTTACCAGATAAAGTTTTTAGTTTTTCTGTAGAATAAATATATTCAAAATCGTCTCGCGATTCCTCAAAAGAAAATTCATTTTCAAAAAATTCTTTAAACCCATCTAAACGAACTCCCTCTGAGCCTAAAAACATAAGCGGAAAACCGTTTTTATCTGCATACCCTTTAAGAGTGTCTACCGCTTTTTTCATATCCTTTGCAAAGGGAAGCAAAAATATATCCTGCTTTTCGCCAAGTCTTATAAAAAGCATATCATCTAAAACGGCAACCTTTTGGTTATATAGACCTTTCCACATAAAAAGGGTTATTGGATTTGCCTCGCAAGAGAAACTCTGATTATTAAAGGGGGCTAAAAATGAATTTAAAAAATCATAATCCGATACACAAGGCTCTTTAAATGTAAGCGAAGTATATATTTTGGTAAGCATATACCCTCCAACGATTTTTATTAGTATAAAAAGCCGCACAAGGCGGCCTTTTAAAAACTATTTTTTTGCAGTTTCGTTTGCCTTTAAAAGCTCGCGAATATCTTTTAAAATATCTTCGGTTGTTTCGGTAGGAGCAACTTCCTCTGTGGCTGTTTCTTCCTCTTTTTTAGCGGCGAGCTTTCTGCTCATTTCTGAAACCTTTGAAACAAGCTTAATCATCAAAAAGATAACAAGCGCCATTATAACAAAGTTGATAACGCCTGTGATAAACGAACCGTAGTTAATACTGTTTTCCACAACGGTTTCGGCGCCGGTTGTTGCATCAACAATAGTTTTTGTACCTATAACCCATTTATACTGACTAAAATCAACGCCACCAAAAACACCCAAAATTGGAGAGATAATGTCGTTGGTGAGGCTTGTTACAATGTCCTTAAAAGAAAGACCAATGATAGAGCCTATTGCCATATCCATAACATTACCCTGTGAAACAAAATCTCTAAATTCGCCAAAAAACTTTTTCATAATAAAACCTCCAAAACATTTTTTATTTAATTTTGCTTTATAGAAATTTCTTTATAGTTGCCTAAAAAGAAAAAGTCGGTAAGCTCATCCTTTAACGCGCAAAGCATAGAGAGGGTTTTTTCATCCTTAACCGAGCCCAAAAAGTCGAGGTAAAACTGTGTTTCAAAATCACCGTTTTTACCTACTCTTGACTCTAGTTTTGTAAGGTTAAGTCCGTGAAGTGAAAATCTTGTTAGAATTTTCTGCAAGGAGCCAGGGGTGTGAGAAAGCGAAAAAACCAGACTAATTTTATCGCAGTTTTTGGGTATAATCGGCTTTTTAGAAAGCGCAATAAACCTTGTTTGATTATTAGCAAAGGACTGAATAGAGGGTGCAATTATGTTTAGGTTAGACTTTTTTGCACAGTCGGTCGAGCCGATAGCACCAACCGAAATATCATCTTGTTTTGAGGCATATTCCGCCGCCGCCGCAGTATTTGAAAAAGGTATGCCCTTTATTCCTTGAGCGGTTAAAAATTCTTTACACTGGGATAAGGCTTGTGGGTGGGAATAAACTGTTTTAATATCCTTAAGACACGCACCTTTTTTGCCTAATAAATTGTGCTTTATCGGCATAGCAACCGCGCCGACAATATAAAGCTTGTATTTAAGCAGTAGGTCGTAAACCTCGCCTACCGAACCCGCCGATGAATTTTCAACCGGTAAAAAGCCAAAATCGACAGCACCCGAATCTACTGCCTCAAAAACCTTTTCAAAACTGTCACAAAAAGAGATTTTTGTTTTATCCTCGGCAAAGGTAGTACTCAAAGCAATATGGGTAAAGGCGCCCTCTTGACCATAACAGGCAACCTTGCCCGAAAAATCAGCACTTGTTTTAGCACTATTAACCAGGCTTTTAAGCTCGGCGCTACTTTGCAGGGAATCGTGTTGAAGTTCTCTGCTACATTCCATTAAAAGCTTATAAATTTCGGCGATATGGCTACCATATTCACCGCCCTCGGTGAATACACGCTCTAAAATTTCTTTTTCGCGACCGGGATGATAAACGGGGAGCCCCTCTGCCCTTTTAATCTCGGCAACCTTTAGCGAACAGTCCATTCTTTTTTTCAAAAGGGTTGTTAGTTCTTTATCAATTTTATCAATTTCTATACGAATATCGCCTAAACTCATTTTTGGGCAACCTCCAACAAAAGATTTGCCACCGCAATAGCAGTAACCGCCTCAATAGCGGGTAAAGCCCTTGGAACAATGCAGGGGTCGTGGCGACCTTTAATATTAAGGGTTGCATTTTGCATTTTTTCAAGGTCAACTGTGTTTTGAGCCTTGGCAATAGTTGGGGTTGGCTTTATAACAGCGCGGAATATAATCGGCATAGAGTTGGTTATGCCACCCGTTGCGCCGCCCGAATGATTTGTTTTGCAGGTTACCTTGCCATCATTTATGTAAAGCTCGTCGTTAGCCTCGCTACCACGCATAGAGGCAAGTTCAAAGCCACTGCCAAATTCAATGCCTTTAACTGCGGGTATGCCAAAAACAGCCTTTGAAAGTATGTTTTCAACACCATCAAACATAGGACCGCCAAGCCCTGCGGGTAAACCCGTTACCGCAATTTCAACCATACCGCCAATACTGTCGCCCTCTTGCTTTGCTGCTTCAACCTCGTTTCGCATAGCGGTTTCTTTTGAGGCATCAAGCAGAGCAAAACTACTTGATGAAAGGCTTACAAGAGTATCATTAGAAATATTGACAGGGTCAAATCTTGAGTCCTTTACATTACCGATTTGGCAAATGTGACCGCCAATTTCAATGCCCTTGGATTTAAGGTATAGGCGAAGTATAGAACTCGCCGCAACAATCGGTGCGGTAAGTCTGCCCGAAAAATGTCCGCCGCCCGCAATATCGTTAAAGCCGTTATAATGCACCAAAGCGGCATAGTCACAGTGAGATGGGCGTGGGTGACGCATAAGATTTTCATAATCGACCGATTTTGTGTTTGTGTTTTCGATTATAGCGGTTAAGGGTGCGCCCGTTGTAACACCATTTTTAATTCCGGATAAGAATTTTGGCGTGTCGCTTTCTTTTCGTGGGGTAGAGGTGACATCATTACCGGGGGCGCGTCTTGCCATTTGTTTTAAAATATAATCGGTATCTAATTTTATACCAACAGGAACATTATCCATAACCATTCCAATCGCCGAGCCGTGACTCTCGCCAAAAACCGAAACAGAAATATGTTTGCCAATTCTAGATGACATTTGCCCTTCCTCCCAGCATAGTATAATCTTTGAAAAAGTCAGGATATGATTTGTTTATTGCAGAATATCCTGAAATGATTGTATCGTTTTTTGCGGCGGCGGCTAAAACAGAAAAAGCCATAATAATTCTGTGGTCGTTAGCACCGTCAATTTTTGCGCCCTTAATTTCGTTGCCACCTTTTATAATTAGCCCATCGGGTAATTCTTGTGCATCAACGCCCATTTTTAAAAGTCCGTTAAGGGTGGTTTTTATGCGGTCGCTTTCTTTAATTCTAAGTCGCTCGGCACCATATAGCCTAGTGGTGCCCTCGCATAATGCGGCGGTAACCGCCAAGGCGGGTACCATATCGGGAATTTGAGAGCAATCAATATCGTGACCTAAAAGGTTGCTGTTTTTTGCCGCAAAAATAGAGCCGTTTTTATTTTCTATGGTTAGTCCAAAGTTTTTAAAAATCTTAAGAGCGGCTTTGTCCCCTTGCAGAGAGGAGGAATTAAGTCCTTTAATCTCAATCTTTTTGCCAAGAGCGGCGGCGGCAAGAAAAAAGCATGCTTGTGACCAGTCGCCCTCGATTACTGTATCTTTAGGCGAATAGTTGCCGTTTGCTTTGTATGTAAAACCATCTATGCTGCAATTAACGCCAAACTGTTTTAAAGCATCAATTGTCATATCCACATAACCGGCAGATTCTAACTTTGTGGTTAGGGCTATTTTGGCATCACCCCGAACCAATGGCAAAGCAAGTAAAAGCCCCGTTAAATACTGAGAACTTACATTACCCGAAATTAAATACTCACCCGCTTTTAATTTTCCGCTTATGGTAAGGGGAAGTTTGTTATCGCTAGGCTTAGCTCCGTGATTTGAAAGAAGTGTTGTGAGCTCATCTATCGGTCTGCTTGGTAGTCTCCCGTGACCTACAAAGGTTGTGTTTACGCCAAGCGCCGCTACAATCGGAATTAAAAACCTAAGTGTAGAGCCCGATTCACCACAGTCGATGGTGATGTGTTGTTTGGGCAGAGTTTCATTATTTATGCCGTTAATTATAAACTTTCCGTCTTGCTCTAAGATTTTTGCACCCAAAGTTTTTGCGGCATTTATTGTTGCATCAATATCGTCGGAATGACAGGCGGGTGTTAAAACAGAAAGCCCGTTTGAAAGAGCCGCGCATAAAATCATTCTGTGCGCCGCGCTTTTTGATGGTGGTACCATTACCGCACCGCATAGTGACGATGGGGATATTTTTATTTTTTCCATTATTCTTCCCCGTTTTTAATAAAATCGTAAAGTTCATCCCACTTAAATTCTTGGGTTATGCCCTCACCTATTTTTTTGATAAGCACAAGCCTTATACTGCTGCCGCGTGATTTTTTATCACTAATAGCAAGTTCGCAAAGGGTTTTAAGCGGAATATTAGTTTTGGTTGGCAGATTATATTTGTTAAGCAGTTTTTCAAGACGCAGAGCGGTGCCCTTTTCGGTAAGACCTGCTTTTTCACTTGCTTTTGTTATTATTGCCATACCTATTGCAACGGCCTGTCCGTGAGAGAGACCGCAATAATTCTCATATCTTTCTATTGCGTGACCGAGTGTGTGACCAAAATTTAAAAGGGTTCTTTCGCCTTGCTCGGTAAAATCACGCTCAACAATATCGGCTTTCATTTGAACGCTCTCGGTTATAATCTGCTCGATATTCCCATCTATCCCCTCTTCGAATAGTTCAAAAAGGTTTGGCAAACGTATCGCACCCGCTTTGATTGCCTCTGCCAAGCCGTCTGTAACAAAGTGCTCGGGCAGAGTTTTTAAAACGTCGGGGTCGATTAAAACGGCTAGAGGATTATGAAAAGCGCCGCAGAGGTTTTTGCCAAAAGGCAAATCGCAACCCGTTTTACCGCCAACCGAGGAATCCACCTGTGATAGCAGAGAGGTTGGAATTTGAACAAAGTCTATGCCCCTTAAATATATAGCCGAGGCAAAGCCGGTCATATCACCTGTAACACCACCGCCGAGGGCAACTGCAAGGTCACTTCGGGTAAGGCTACTGATGCAAAAAGCCTCCATAATTTTGTTTATGGTTTCGAGGTTTTTTGATGGTTCACCCGCAGGGAATGAAAAACTGTGGGTTTCGAAACCCACTGCTTTAAAGGAATTTATAACCTTTAAAAGATAAAGCGGCGCAACATTACTGTCGGTGACAATCGAAACTCTTTTTGCCTTTGTTAAGGGTCTTACAATCTCGCCCGATTTTTCTATAATACCTGACTGGATTTTAATGTCATACGGGGGCAGATTCCCCGATTTTACAGAAATTATGGTTGACATTATTTAATCTCCTTGTTAATTTAGCGCTTTATCTAGAGCGGATTTTGCCGCAAAAATACGTTTTGCAACCTCATCAAAACGCTCGGGAGTGATAGATTGAGCACCATCGGATAATGCGTGAGGCGGGTCATTGTGAACCTCGATAATAAGGGCATCTGCACCAACGCTGAGAGCCGCTATAGATAGAGGCTCAATAAGCCAAGGAATACCCGCCGCGTGAGATGGGTCAACAATTACGGGCAGATGTGAGAGTTTTTTAAATACTGCAACGGCAGAAAGGTCAAGTGTGTTTCGGGTATAGGTTTCAAAGGTTCTAATACCGCGCTCACAAAGAATAACCCTTTCGTTGCCCTCGCTCATAATGTCTTCTGCACTCATTAGGGTTTCTTCAATGGTGTTTGCCAAACCACGCTTTAGCAAAATTGGTTTATTTAATTTGCCGAGTTTTTTAAGCAACTCAAAGTATTGCATATTACGTGCACCAACCTGAATTATATCAACATTCTCAAACAAATCAATATGCTCTGCGCTCATTATCTCAGTAACAATGGGCATACCCGTTTCTTTTTTTGCTTCAAGCAAAAGGTCAATTCCGTCGGCTCTAAGACCTTGGAAAGCATAAGGCGAGGTGCGTGGCTTAAATGCACCGCCGCGAAGCATACTAGCACCGCTATTTTTAACATTTTTAGCGATAGAAATTATCTGTTCCTCGTTTTCAACTGAGCAAGGACCTGCAATAATTTGCAAACTGCCATCACCAATTTTAACACCGCCACCTAAGTCGATTACGGTATTGTTTGGGTGAAAAGCGCGGTTAACCTTTTTATACGGCTCTTGAACACGCTTAATGCTCTCAACAAGGTCATATGCACCGATTGATTCAATATCAACCTTGTGGGTGTCACCAAGCAGACCCAAAACGGTAGACATTGCACCATGCCATGCGTTTACCTGAACATCATATTTTTTAGTAAGGGTTTGGCTAAAAGCCTCTGCCTGCTCCTTAGTTGTACCTGATTTTAAAACAATAATCATTTTTGGTTACCCCTTTATAAAACAGAGTTATAAATTTTAATTATATCATTAGCGGCAGTGTTTTTGCTGCCGTTAGAGTCGATTATATAGTCGGCGGCATTAAGATATGCCATTTTTCTTTCACTTAAAAGATTTTCGATAGCGTTTTCTTTATCATTTGCCAAAAGAGGTCGTGAAGTATCATTCTTAAGGCGATTTTTAACAGTGTCGGCGGTTACGTCAAGTAAAAAAACTATGCCGTTGGCTTTTAAATAGTCTACGTTTTTCGGATTTAAAACCGCGCCGCCGCCCGTGGCAATAACAAGCGAGTCTTTTTGACCTAAATTCTTTGCCGCATCGGTTTCCATACTTCTAAAGGTTTGTTCACCCAATGTTTTAAATATATTGTTAACCGACATACCGCTTTGTTTTTCTAAAAAAGAGTCCATATCCACAAAGGTAAAGCCTAACTTTTCGGCAATCAGTTTGCCCGTAACAGATTTACCGCTACCCATAAAACCGCATAATACAATATTTTTATTCACTAAAAACGCGCCTCATTTCATCATTAGCTAAGGCTATAAGATTTTTTATTTGCTTTTTTGTAAAGGTTGCGCCATACCAATGCTCCTGCGCTTTTGCCGCCTGAAGCACAAGCATAGCCATTCCCGATACTGCCTTAACGCCCATCTTTTTAGCGTTGGTTACAAGCGCTGTATTTTCGGGATTATATACCGAATCAAAAACAAAGCCAACCCTACTTAACTGCTCATTGGTTAAAATAGAAGCGTTTATGTTTGGATACATACCAACAGGGGTGCCGTTAACGGCAATATCAAAACAGCCTGAAATATCAGAAAGTGAGGTGAAATTAACCTTTTTGCCGAATTTTTCGGTCAATTCGTTTGCCAAAAGTTGTGCCTTATCTAAACTTTGCTCTCTAACGGCGAGGGTAACATTACAATCTGCAAGTATACATTCGGTTGCAATGGTGCGTGAAACTCCACCTGCACCGCAAATCAAAACATCGCCTTTAAGCGCTACATCTTCTAGCCCCAAAGCGGATTTAAAGCCATCTGCGTCGGTGCTATGACCTGTTAATAGACCGTCTTTGTTTGCTACGGTGTTAACTGCGCCATACAGTTTGGCTAACTCGCCCAAAGAATCTAAAAAAGGAATTATGGTCTGTTTGTGCGGAATGGTTACATTAAAACCATCGTATGTTTTTAAAAGACTCATTTTTTGCTCAAGCTCATCGGGAGAGATTAAAATAGATTCGTATGTAGCATCTAGCCCTGTTAACCCAAACATATGATTATGAATAAAGGGTGACATAGTATGCCCTAAGGGAAAACCTATTACTGCAAAACGCTTTTTTATAAAAATCACCCCAAGAAGTATAAAAATTTTTAAAAAACTGTTGACAAAATCACAAAATACACATATTATCATATATGTAGACCGTAAACATAATGCTAAGCGGTTTATGATAAATAAATATATCACAAATAAAGCTATTTGTCTAGTAAATATGGCTTTTTTTGTGATAAAAAAGACTTTTCGGAGGACTAATTATGGTATTTGAAAAAATTAAAGAAATTCTTGCTGAACAGTTCGATATTGAAGACGATAACGCGCTTCAAATGAATACAAATATTGGTGATGACCTTGGTGCAGACAGCCTTGATGTTGTTGAGGTTTTGATGTCTATAGAGGATGAATTTAGTGTTGAAATTCCCGATGAGGAGATTGAAAACATAAAGACTATCGGCGATTTGGTTGAGTATATAGAAAAAAATCAATAATTTTTTAAAAGCCCATTCATTTGGGCTTTTATTTGTGTTAGGAGTGACAGATTCCTAGACAAAGAAAGGAGGTTTGTATGAGTACTGTGCATGATGGGCATCGGGATAGAGTTAAAAAGCAATTTTTAAAAGAAGGCTTTCCCGATAGTATGCCCGACCACAAAATTTTAGAAATGATTTTGTTTTATTCTATTCCCCGCAAGGATACTAATGAACTTGCGCATAAGCTGATACAAACCTTTGGCTCTTTTTCAAATGTTTTGGACGCCTCCCCTGAGGAGATTATGAAGATTAATGGAATATCGGAAAACACCGCTTGTCTATTAAAAACCTTTCTTCCCGTTTATCGCCGCTATGAATTAGATAAGCAAAAGGATAATATTGGTTTAACAAACAGATTTCTTGCTGCCAAATATCTTAAGAACTTTTTTATTGGCAGAACGGTAGAAACGGTGTTTATTCTTTGCCTGGATGATAATGGCAGAGTGATAAGTTGCCACCTCGCCTCAGAGGGTGATGAGATTTCGGTTGGAATAAGCGCCAGAACGGTGGTTGAACAAGCCATAAAAACACACGCAACCACAGTTTTGATAGGTCATAATCATCCTAGCGGAATATTAAAGCCTTCAAACTCCGATATAATTTTAACCAAGGCGATTTCAAACGCTCTTTTAAACCTTGGAATAAGATTTTATGACCACGTGATATATGCTAACAATAGTTTATTTTCAATGGCGGACCAAAAAGAATATGCCTTGATGTTTAATTAAATGCAAAACCGCAGGAAAAGCTCCTGCGGTTTTGCTTTTTATACGGAACGCAAATTTATTTTACACTTTGTAAATTAAATCGCCATATGTTGGCATTGGCCAATACTTTTTAGCGGTTATAAGCTCAAGCTCATCTGCCGCAATACGAACGGTTTTCATAACATCAATAACAAGGTCTTTATAGAAGTCGGCGCGCTCTTTATGGTCAGCAATAGTAAGCGCCTTGTTTGAAAGGTCTTCTAAAAGGCAGGTGTTGTTATATAAATCCGCCTCAAGAGAAGAAATCTTTTTAATAAGCTCCTCTTGTGGTTTGGTATCTGCGTCAGGCACAGCCGATTTTATCTCGTTAACTGTATTGCTTAAATCCTTTAAATATGATGCAACCGATGGGAAGATGTATTTTTTAGACATACTTATCATAGTTGCGGTTTCAATATTTAAAACCTTGCAATAATTTTCCAAATGGATTTCATAACGAGAACGAAGCTCGGTTTCGGTAAACACCTTGTGCTCGGTAAAGAGCTTGACATTTTTTTCATCAATAAACTGCGGTATTGCCTCGGGTGTGGTTTTAAGATTTAAAAGACCGCGTTTTTTAGCTTCATCAACCCAAGCATCATCATATCCGTTGCCGTTAAAAATAATTCGTTTATGCTCTTTGATGGTTTTGCGGATAAGCTTGTTTAAAGCGGCGCTAAAGTTTTTGTTATCCTTTTCGGGCTCTAAAATATCTGCAAATTGTCTTAAGGATTCCGCAATAGCGGTATTTAAAACAATATTGGGACCCGAGATAGAAAAACTTGAACCAAGCATTCTAAACTCAAACTTATTACCTGTAAAGGCAAAGGGAGAGGTTCTGTTTCGGTCGGTGGTATCCATCGGAAAATGGGGCAAAACATCGGTGCCGATTTCCATCTCACGCATTTCAACACCATCATAATGCTCATCCGACTCGATAGCCTCTAAAATATCGGTAAGCTCATCGCCCAAGAACATTGAAACAATAGCGGGTGGAGCCTCTAACGCGCCTAAACGGTGGTCATTACCTGCACCTGCAACCGAAACGCGAAGCATACCCTGATATTCATCAACCGCCTTAATAACGGCGCATAAAAAGGTTAAGAACTGTGCATTTTCTTGCGGTAATTTACCTGGTTCTAAAAGGTTAACGCCCGTATCGGTAGAGATTGACCAGTTGTTGTGCTTACCACTACCGTTAATACCCTCAAAAGGTTTTTCGTGTAAAAGGCAAACCATACCGTGACGCTCGGCAACACGCTTCATAATCTCCATAGTAAGCTGATTATGGTCGGTTGCGGTGTTGGTAGAGGTATAAATCGGAGCCAACTCGTGCTGTGCGGGAGCGGCTTCGTTATGCTCTGTTTTAGCAAGAATACCAAGTTTCCAAAGCTCCTCATCCAAATCACGCATATATGCTTTTACGCGAGTTTTGATGGTGCCAAAATAGTGGTCATCAAGTTCTTGACCTTTTGGTGGCATCGCACCAAAAAGGGTGCGACCGCAATAAATAAGGTCGTTTCTTTGTGCGTAATATTTTTGGTCGATTAAAAAATATTCCTGCTCGGCGCCAACTGTGGTAATAATGTTTTTAACATCCTCATTACCAAAAAGGCGAAGCACACGCATAGCTTGTTTGTTTATAGCCTCCATTGAGCGAAGCAAAGGAGTCTTTTTGTCTAACGCCTCACCGCCGTATGAACAAAAAGCGGTAGGAATACAAAGGGTGCCATCCTTAATAAATGCGTAAGAGGTTGGGTCCCAAGCGGTGTAGCCTCTTGCCTCAAAGGTGGTTCTAAGACCGCCCGATGGAAAGGAAGAGGCATCAGGCTCACCCTTAATAAGCTCCTTGCCCGAAAACTCCATAATAACTCCGCCATCATCGGTGGGAGTTATAAAACCGTCGTGTTTTTCGGCGGTAACGCCGGTCATGGGTTGGAACCAGTGGGTATAGTGAGTGGCGCCTCGCTCGATAGCCCAATCCTTCATTGCACTTGCAACGCTACTTGCAATGGCGGGGTCAAGAGGTTTGCCGTTTTGAATTGTCTTTTTTAAGGCCTTATATGTTTCTTTAGGAAGTTTTTCGCGCATGGTGGCATCATTAAACACCATACTGCCAAAAATCTCGTTTACGTGACTAATCATAAAAAATTGCCTCCTGAAAAGAAATCTTGCTAAAATTTAAAGCGTTGAGGCACAAAAAACAACCCACAACGCCATTTATATCACGTGTTACAGTATACGCTTTTTATAAGGTTTTGTCAACCAAACCGCTATTTTTCAAGGAAAAATAAAGGGTTTTCAAAGCCAAACTTAATAAAATTAAGTGCTAGCCTTACAAAATAAAGCGTTTACAACAACGATGGTTAATTTATTTAATAAAATTGTGCATTTTTTACAAAAAATTAGAAAATCGTAGGGGACGGCACCTTCGACGTCCCGTTACAAACCTCAATTTTTTTTGGGATGTCGAAGGTGCTATCCCCTACACATAAACTTTTAAAACAGTTCTTTTTGTTCTAATTTGCAAACGATATCCCATTTTGCTTTATTTCCAATATATCTACCCCTATTCTCTTTAATCTCTATTTCTGTTGTGTTTGAAGAATTGTGTGGAAAAATCGAAAAATCCTTTTCTGATTTATCGGGAATCTTGTCATTTTCTATAACTAGCGTTTTTATGACTATGGGCTCACTTAATGAAACTTGTAAAACATCACCGCTTTTTATTTCCTCATTTTGAAAATAGAAGTGAAATGACCAGTCATTTCCTACGTGTTGATTAAATATTAGTTTTGTTTCAAAAGTAATTATGTATTTACAGTTTTTAGCATTTTGCAGTTTTTGTAAATTTAAAGAATATTCTTTTTTTATGTTTTTGATGTCGGTTAAAGTAGCAAAAGGGTTTTTAAGTAAATTTGTAGCCTCATTTCTTTTTTTAATAACCGACTGATAAGAAGCAGTTGTGAAAGTTCCAACAGGCAAGGTTTCTATTGTTTGTTGCAACTCGTTTCTAGCGTTTTTAACTTCTAGTGCTTTTGGTACGAGAGTATTTAAAATTAGAAATACACCAACTACGCACCATATGGCGATTATGAAAATTGAAACTTTCTTATTCATTTTTTCACCTTTTCTATAATTCTGTTTTGGAATATATTTTTATTATAATTCCGCAAAAGAATTATGTCAACCAAATATTCCTATATACTTTCCATAAGATATTATTGGATGTGATTTGATTGAAAATAAGAAAGCATGAATATGGAAATTGCAATTTAGTGGGCAAAAATATAGAAGCCTTAAGAAAGAATGCAGGTATAAAACAAAAAGATTTTATATCCAAGATGCAGACAATGGGTTGTGATATCAATCCTACAAGTTTTTCAAAATTGGAGGGGCAAATAAGAATTGCAACCGACAAAGAAATTTTTATTGCCGCAAAGATTTTAGGGGTTAGCATAGATTCTTTGTTTGAAAATTAAAAAACGGACACAAAACACGCGGTGCCTAACGTTTTGTTAAGCACCGCGGTTTATTATGCATATTAAATTTCCGATTAGTACATTCCGCCTGCTCCTGCGGCAGCTGCTGCGGCGGCTGCATTTGCGGCAGCGGCATCCTCTTTTTTATCTGCAACCAATGATTCGGTTGTAAGAACCATTGAAGCAACAGATGCGGCATTTTGAAGTGCAGAACGGGTTACTTTTGTTGGGTCAACAATACCCGAATCAAGCATATCGGTGTAGGTTTCGTTATAAAAATCAAAGCCGTAGTTTGCTTTTTCGCCTGTTACGATTTTATCAACAATAACAGAACCCTCTAAGCCTGCGTTTGTTGCGATTTGGCGAATAGGTGCCTCTAAAGCCTTTAATACAATGGCTACACCTGTTTTTTCGTCGCCCTCGCATGCCTCTAAAAGAGCCTTAACAGATGGAATTGCACTAACAAGAGCAACACCACCACCTGCTACGATACCCTCCTCAACGGCGGCCTTAGTAGCAGAAAGAGCATCTTCAATTCTAAGTTTTTTATCCTTCATTTCAATTTCGGTAGCGGCACCAACCTTAAGCACTGCAACACCGCCCGAAAGTTTAGCCAAACGCTCTTGGAGTTTTTCTCTATCAAAATCAGAGGTTGTGGTTTCAATCTGGCTCTTAATTTGAGCAATACGAGCAGCGATTTCGTTTTTATCGCCTGCACCATCAACAATAATGGTGTTTTCCTTACCGATTTTAACCTGAGAAGCACGACCTAATTGGTCAATAGTAGCATCCTTAAGCTCTAAACCAAGCTCCTCTGTGATAACCTCGCCACCTGTAAGAATAGCGATATCGCGAAGCATCTCTTTTCTTCTGTCGCCAAAGCCGGGAGCCTTAACGCCAACGCAAACAAATGTGCCGCGAAGTTTATTAACAATAAGGGTTGAAAGAGCCTCGCCCTCGATATCCTCTGCAATAATAACAAGTTTTTTGCCCGACTGAACAATCTGCTCTAAAAGGGGCAAAATCTCTTGAATATTAGAAATCTTTTTATCGGTAATAAGGATTAAAGCATCATCAATAATTGCTTCCATCTTATCGGTATCGGTTGCCATATAGGGAGTGATGTAACCGCGGTCAAACTGCATACCCTCAACAACTTCGGTGTAGGTTTCGGCTGTTTTTGACTCCTCAACGGTGATAACACCGTCTGCCGACACCTTATCCATAGCCTCTGCAATAAGGCTACCGATGGTTTCGTCACCTGCGGAGATGGTTGCAACCCTTGCGATATCCTCGCTACCGCTAACCTTTTTAGAGTTGCCAATAATGGTTTTAACTGCGATATCAACTGCCTTTGCAATACCCTTTTTAACAACCATCGGGTTTGCACCTGCGGCAACGTTTTTCATACCCTCACAGATAAGAGCTTGAGCCAAAACAGTAGCGGTTGTTGTACCGTCACCTGCTACGTCGTTAGTTTTGGTAGCAACCTCTTTAACAAGCTGAGCGCCCATATTTTCAAATGGGTCATCAAGTTCAATTTCTTTTGCTATTGTAACACCATCATTAGTAATAAGCGGTGCGCCGAATTTTTTATCAAGAACAACATTGCGTCCTTTAGGGCCAATGGTAACCTTAACGGCATTTGCCAACTGGTCAACACCGGCTTGAAGTGCTTTGCGAGCTTCCTCGCCAAAAAGTATTTCTTTAGCCATAATTATTTCTCCTTATTCAATAGTTGCAAGAATATCAGATTGACGAACGATAGAATATTCTTCACCGTCGATTTTAACCTCGGTGCCTGAATATTTGCTGGTGATTACCTTATCGCCAACCTTAACATACATTTTAACCTCATTACCGTCAACGATGCCACCGGGACCAACTGCAACAACCTCTGCAATTTGTGGTTTTTCCTGTGCGGCGGCGGTTAAAATAATGCCGCTTTTTGTGGTTTCCTCTGCGGGTGCCGCTTTAGTAACAACGCGGTCTAACAAAGGTTTAATAGTCATAACAAAACCTCCAAAAAAGTTTAATAGATTATTTATTAGCACTCAAACACTTAGAGTGCTAATAAATATTGTAACCATTTTTTGTAAAAAATCAAGACCTATTTTTAACATTTTAAAATTATTTAATATTTTATGCGATATTTATCAATAAAATTACCTAAGTAGCATATTATTATTTGATTTTTTATTATTCGTTAAAAACCAAAAGACTGTCTTGCATTTTGCAAGACAGTCTTTTGTATAGAGGTCTTTTATGACAGTTAAGTTTTATTTTAGAATCTGCCGTAGGTATTATAAACCTCAAATGGATCCATACCGTCAGCCATAGCCTGACGAGATTTTTTCTCGTTCTCGAACCAAGTTTCGGCAATCTCTAAAACCTCAACGGTTTTATCCATAGGAACGATAACAACGCCATCGTAATCACCGAAGATAAAGTCGCCGGGGTTAACCAAAATCATACCATCAATACCGTTTACATAAATCGGAATCTGATAATCAACAATCATAGAACGGCCAAGACCCTCAACAGGGTTACGGAAGCGGCAGAAGGTGGGGAAGCCCATATTGATAAGGTAGTTAGAATCACGAGTTGAGCCGTCGATAACAGCACCGGTACAACCTGCTGCACGCATTGCGGTAGCGGTGATTTCACCAAACTGACCGCAGTTGGTGTTGCCCTGAACGTCGCTTATGAAAACGCAACCTGGGTACATACTTTTCATTTGGCCCAAACGAATATTATGTGTGTATGGGTCAGAGTTAGGAGTGGTTTGGCGGCGTGATGTAAAGGCAGGACCTGCTACCTTCATATCAACAGTAAGGGGATAAACACCACTCTGCATACTTCTACCGGGGAGACCGATAGACTCCATCGCATCATAAATAAGTGCTGTATAAAGTTTTAAATAACGTTGACGGATATCTTCGATATCATAATCCGGCTTAATTATTCTTCTTTCATACACGTCTTGAATTTTGTCTTCACTCATTGTAAAAAACTCCTTTTTAATTTTTATTTTTAGGTAAAAATTTTACCAAACTAAATGAATTTACCGCCGTCTATATGTATGTCTTCACCTGTAATATAGCGGCCCTCTTCAGAGGCAAGTAATAGTGCCATTCCGGCACAGTCGCGAGGCTCACCGATAAACCCAACAGGTATATCGTTTTCAACCTTTTTAAGATATTCTGCATCTTGTAAAACATCCTTGTTTCTGTCGGTATAAATTGTTCCAACCGCAAGGTTGTTTACTGTTATATTATCTTTTGCAAGTTGAAGAGCCAGACTTTGAACAACGTTTTTAACGGCGCATTTGTTTGCCGAGTAAATAAGCATATCGGGGTGAGGTTTATCCTGTTGAACACTGCCTATGGTAATAACTCTGCCAAAGCCGTTTTTTTGCATAAGAGGAACAGCTTTTTGAATTAGTCTAACTGTGTTAAAAAAGTTAACCTCTGTTTGCAACGTCATATCCTCATCGGTTATTTCCAGCCAATTTTTGCGAATTTGAACCGATACATTGCAAACTAAAATATCAATCCCGCCGAGAGCGTTAACAGTATCCCCAATTAGTTTACTTGCGGCTCTTGGGTCAGACAAATCGGCAAAAACACCAACACATTTACCATCATAATTTTTTAACTCGTTTAATGTGTTTTCCATTGCAGAACTTTGGCAAATGCCGTGAACTGCCACATTTGCACCCATTTTTGCAAATCCCTCGGCAATGGCTTTACCAATACCCCTTGTAGAGCCAGTTACAAGCACATTTTTGTTTTTAAGAGATTCAAACAATGGCGTTACCTCTCCTTCTTTTGCATATCCATAAGACCCTTTAGATAACCTACTGCAAAAAGTCTGCCCAAAGAGCAATATCCCGGAGTAGTATTATCCTCGCCCGCAAGGGTGGGAACGTGGTCTACTCTGACATACGCATCGGGGCACAAGGTTTCGTAAAGGCTTACACATTTTGCCATATCGGTAATGCCGTTATCGTGGAAAGTTTCGTGGAAATCAAATTTATCTCCTCTAACATCACGAAAATGAACAAGATGGATTCTGTTTTGTTTTGCAAAACGCTCGATATTTTCGTAAATGTCACCACCCATTTCAACAAAGGTGCCCTGACACATACAAATTCCCATATTATCACTTTTAACAAGATTGCAAGCCTTTTCCATAGCCTCTGCGGTATTTAAAATTCTTGCAACATTTTGAATAGAATCTACGGGTGGGTCGTCGGGGTGAAGCGCGAGCTTTACACCCGCCTTTTCGGCAACTGGAACGATTGCCTTTTGCAAATATTCAAGGTTTTGCCATAACTGTTCAGCGGTGATAATACCCGCCTCGGTTACAACCGAGTGGTCTATATCGTTGTGATTGTAACCCGTAACCAATGCGTCGCCGCGTTCTTTTACGTTATTACTGGTGCGGCTCCAATTAAAGTGGGTTGCAAAGTTATAGCAAAGAACTTCAATTCCGAGTTTGCCCATATTAGTAATAAGGGTGCACATACGCTCGATTTCTTCATCTCTGCCGGGTAGATTTTGCTTAATTTTTTGGTTTAGAGGAGCGGGTTCAATAACCTTTAGGTCAAAGCCGCCATCGGTGTAGCGTTGCTTCATAGCCTTTAAAAGTTCAAAACTTTCCGCCGTTTCCTCCATATGACCGTCGGGCATTCTGCCAACGGCATATTTAACCCCCATCTGCCTTGCATAATCCCATTGCAAACTAGGGGTTGATATCAAATAATCTGCTAACTTCATTTTTGCACCTCAATTCTGTAAGGCTCTATTCCTTTAACATCGGTTTGAATAGCAAAGGTACTGCCTGCGAGAGATTCATCTCTAAGAATTATGCCGTGAGCCGCAGAGGTTACAACCAAGGTTTTTAAATCCTCACCCGCAAAGGCGGTGCAGCTGGGCTGGCTTACAGGCATTTTAATTTTTTCTATTATTTTGCTTCTTTCGGGGTCGATACAAACAACCTCACCTACGCCCCAAAGTGCAACCCACAGATTTCCGTTTGCATCTATTGTCATGCCATCGGGATTTCCGTTTTCATATTTAAAAACAGTTCTGCGGTTTGATAGGTTACCATTTTCGTCAAAATCAAAACAATCGGTTCGCTTGGTGGGGGTATCGTTGTAATACATAACACCCTTTTTTATATCCCAATCAAGTCCGTTTGAATTTCCAACTCCATCAAAAAGCTCGGTAAGGGTTCCGTCACGCTCCATTCGGTAAAAAGCGGCAGAAAAATCGCGACTGAAGGTGCCCATATAGGCTCTTTTATCGGGGCCGATTTTTCCATCATTAAAGCGCTCTCCTTTTAGGGTGAAGGGCTTTGAAAAAAGTTCAAATTTACCATCGGTTAAATCGTAAACTCCGTCCTCAGAGCCACCTAAAAGTTCATTGTTTGTGCCAAGCAATATAAAGCCCGTTTGCTTTGGCAAAACACGTTCGGTTATAGCACCGCTTTTCCAATTGATACTACGTAATCGTTTACCTTGAATATCAACGCTGTAAAGGGTTTTGGTGTGTGAATCCCAAATAGGCCCCTCACCAACTATACAGCGCGCATCGTTAAGAAGTTCTATTTGCATTATCTTTGTACTCTACCCGAACCGTCGCCGCCAACAAGGGCTAAAATATCTGCCGGCTTTGAAAGGTTGATATCAAGCTCGATGGTTTGTTTTAGGCAGGATGCCGCTGCAGCATATTCGATGATTTTTTGGTTATCAAAGTCACTGTGAATAGCATAGATAAGACCTGCACCAAACGAATCGCCGCCGCCAACTCTATCAACAATATGTATACGGTATTCCTTAGAAAAATAAGGTTTACCATCGCGGTATAAAAGTGCAGACCAATCGTTATCGGATGCGCTTATGCTCTTTCTAAGGGTTATAGCAACCGTGCCGATGTTATATTTTTTGGCAATTTTATCTGCAACCTCAATATAACCATCTCTATCAAGTTTACCCGAAATAATATCGGTGTTGGATGCATGGATATCTAATACATCTGCTGCATCTTCCTCATTAGCGATAAGAACATCAACATACTCTAAAAGTTTTTCCATTGTGGCTTTTGCCTCGGCTCTTGTCCAGAGGTTTTTGCGGTAGTTAAGGTCACAGCTAACTGTAACACCTAATTTTTTAGCAGTTTTTAACGCATCTAAGCAAACTTCTGCAAGGTTTGGTGCCAAAGCGGGAGTAATACCGGTAAAATGAAAATGACCTGCATCCTTTAATATTTCATCCCAATTATAATCGCTTATCTGTGAAGCGCAAAAAGCAGAATATTTACGGTCATAAACTACCTTTGAGGGACGCTGTGAAGCTCCTTTTTCAAGATAGAAAATACCGATTCTTTCACCGCCGTATGCAATATGGTCGGTTCCTACCGAGAATTTTTTAAGGGTAGAAACAGCGCACTCTGCAATAGCGTTTTCGGGAAGCTTTGTAACAAACTGTGTTGGTACACCCATATAAGAAAGGGATGAGCAAACATTAGCCTCTGCCCCTGTATAAAAAACCTCAAACTCATCTGCTTGAATAAATTTTAAATATCCCTTAGGATTAAGTCTTAAAATATAATCGCCAAAGCCTACTACTTTTTTCATATAAAAAACCTCCCCAATTATATGGCAACAACGTGAAAAGCAAAGCCACCGATTTCGTCTTTAAGGTATATACAGGTGATTTCACCTGCTTTGTTTCTCTTTATGCTATCCTCGTTAAGTTCAATTCCTTTATTTGCAAAATAATCCATAGCGCGAGGAATAGAGTTTGTAAAGAAACCAACATGGCCAAGTGTGCCCCAACCATTAGATTTTACTGCCTCAACAGCAGTTCCCGCAAAAACGGCACTATTCATATATCTGGGCTCTAATCTAAACGCATCTGCAATGGTTTCGGCTGTGGTTGTTGCGGTTTGCTCATCACCACAGTTAAAGCCAACATGAGCAAGTTCAAAACCAAGAGAAATATCAACCGCCTTTTTACAAGCAGCGGTTATGCCCTCCCAATCACCGTTTTTAATTTGCTCAGAGGTTGCCATATAGCTACCGCCACAAGCGATGATTTTTTTGTTTTTAAGATATGTACCAAGGTTTTTATAGTTTATGCCACCGGTTGGCAAAAATTTAGCTTCGGGAAAGGGTCCTGAAATTAGTTTTATAGCCTCAATACCGCCATTAAGCTCGGCAGGGAAAAACTTAAAGATTTTAAGACCTTTTTTAAGGCCCGACTGTATCTCAGATGGAGTTATGCAACCGGGAGTGATTAAAATGCCTTTTTCTATGCAATAATCAACAACCTCGGGGTCGTATCCTGGGGATACAATAAAATCTGCACCCGCCTCAATAGCAGTATCTACCGTTGCGGTTGAAAGAACCGTACCTGCGCCAACAGCCATTTCGGGGTATGTTTGTTTAATTAGCTTTATTGCCTCTAACGAACATTCCGAGCGTAGAGTTACCTCTAATCCGTAAAGGCCACCCTTCATTAGCGCCTCGGCCAACGGCAAAGCCGCCTCAATGGTTGGAATATTGATTACCGGTAAAATTCCTGTTTGCTCAAACGGCAATTTTTTTGTTTGCATTTTATACCATTCCCTTTAAATTAAAATACAGCATAATGCTTTATTTTTAATATTATATACGCCCTTATAAAATGTCAAAGAATTTCATAATGAGAAATTCGAGGTCGATCGAGAGGCTGGGAAATATACTTGCTATCAATCATCTCGCACCACAAAAAAATAATGAACCACACCAAAGGTATGATTCATTTTATCTTGCAAAAGGAGTTATAGGAATGGCACCGAGAAAAAATTATGGCGAGATACTCTGTGCCCCTTGATTTTCCAACCGTTCCGAACGGCACAGGAAAATCTGCGTTGCTCGAGACTTCACAGTTTCAAAATGCTATCGCGCATTTTGAACTGCTTCGACGAACTACGTTCGCATCTCACACCACCACAAAAAATTCAGGAACCATACATTAGGTATGGTTCCTCAGACTACTGACAAACCTGCTGAAAATTCGGCAGGTTTGAGTTTTTTAATAGGAAATTC
>JAZNIK010000021.1:0-30433 GCA_045577495.1 Acutalibacteraceae bacterium | reverse complement strand
GCAAAATCCTCGATTATGCAGAGGCTGGCGATAACATCGGTGCTCTTCTCCGTGGCGTACAGCGCGACGAAATCGAGCGTGGTCAGGTTCTTTGTAAACCCGGCTCAATCAATCCTCACACCAAATTCCATGGTCAAGTTTACGTATTGAACAAGGAAGAGGGTGGACGTCATACTCCTTTCTTCAACAACTATCGTCCTCAGTTCTATTTCAGAACTACTGACGTTACTGGCGTTATCACTTTACCAGAAGGCACAGAGATGTGTATGCCTGGCGATAACGTAGAGATGGATGTTGAACTTATCACTCCTATCGCTATTGAAGATGGTCTTCGTTTCGCTATCCGTGAGGGTGGTCGTACCGTAGGTTCTGGCGTTGTTACCAAGATCAACGAGTAATTCTTAATTTAAGGATAACTTAAAAAACTTTAAAAGGCTAACGGAATTATCCGTTAGCCTTTTTGCTATACAAAAAAGCCACGCTTTTAGCGTGGCTTTCAGTGTGTAATTTAATCAAAAACCCCTGTAGAAAGGTATCTGTCGCCTGTATCGGGTAAAACAGTTACAATAGTTTTGCCTTTGTTTTGGGGCAGTTTTGCAAGTTTGATGGCAGCACATACTGCCGCACCCGATGAAATTCCAACAAGTAGTCCCTCTGTTATTCCAATAAGTTTTGTGGTTTCATACGCTTCGTTATCGGTTACAGTAATAACCTCGTCATAAATATCGGTGTTTAAAACTTTTGGAACAAATCCGGCTCCAATTCCTTGAATTTTATGAGCACCCGATTCATTTTTAGATAAAACAGGGGAGGCTTCGGGCTCCATAGCAACAATTTTAATATTAGGATTTTTACCCCTTAAAAATTCACCTGTTCCACTAATGGTTCCGCCTGTTCCAACACCCGCAACAAAGATATCAAATTCTCCGTTGGTGTCGGCAAAAATTTCTGGGCCTGTTGAGTCAAAATGTGCTTTTGGGTTTGCGGGGTTTTCAAATTGACCTGCAATAAAGCTGTTTGGAATCTCTTTTGCAAGCTCGTTTGCTTTTTCAATGGCTCCGCTCATACCCTTTGAACCATCAGATAAAACAAGCTCGGCTCCGTATGCTTTCATAAGCTGTCTGCGCTCAATGGACATAGTTTCGGGCATAACAATTATAAGTTTGTAGCCTCTTGCGGCACAAACTAAAGCAAGGCCAATTCCGGTATTACCCGAGGTAGGTTCGATTATAACAGAATCCGGCTTTAAAATGCCGTTCTGTTCGGCATCTTCTATCATAGCCTTTGCAACTCTGTCCTTAATAGAGCCGGCGGGATTAAAAAACTCTAGTTTGGCTAAAATTTTGCAATCCAAATTTAATTTTTTTTGAATACCACAAAGCTCTAATAATGGTGTTTTGCCGATTAGTTGCTCGGCAGAGGTATATATGTTAGACATATTAAATCTCCTTGTGTTTTATAAAAATATTATACTAGTTTAATAGTTTACTGTCAACACTGCAAGATAAATGTTGGTTAGGAATATTATGCAAGATAATGCATAAATTACATTAGTAACGCAAAAAAAGATGGTTGACAAAAACATTTTTTTTGCTATAATATAAATGTAAAGACTCGGCTTTTGTGGAAAGTCTGTCAGGGAGGGTGCGTCACCGACTGAAAGCGCGCCTCAGATAAGTAGTAAGTTTGGGAACACTTTGCATACAATAGGAATTTAATATTAAAAGAGGATATGCATTAGCATATCAATGCGGGTGGCACCGCGGGTTAACTTTTTTGGTTTTCTCGTCCCGGGAATATTTTAATATTCCCGGGATTTTTATTATTTTTCGGGATAATAGGAGGATTTTATATGTATAGAACACTGCTTTGCAACGACATTTGCGATAAGCATATTGGCAACACCGTTTCACTTGCGGGTTGGGTTGATGTAGTGCGCGACCACGGCGGAGTTATCTTTATCGACCTTCGCGATTACACCGGTGTAACACAGGTTGTAGTTCATAATGAGGAGTTTTTAAAGGGTGTAAACCGCGAAACAGTAATTTCTGTTAGCGGAAAGGTGGAAAAACGCGACCCTGAAACAGTTAACGAAAAAATTGATACAGGTTATGTTGAACTTGTGGCAGATAGCCTTCAAATTTTGGGTAAAAGCAAAAATATGCTTCCCTTTGATGTAAGAAATTCAAGGGCAAGTAAGGATGAAATTCGCCTAAAATATCGTTATTTAGACCTTAGAAATCCAAAGAACCATCACAACCTTGTAATGCGTTCAAGAATTATCCGCCATTTAAGAAATAAGATGGAGGATAAGGGCTTTTTAGATATGCAAACACCAATTCTCACCGCGTCACCGCCCGAGGGTGCGCGTGACTTTTTGGTGCCAAGCCGTAAGCATCCAGGTAAATTTTATGCATTACCTCAGGCACCGCAACAGTTTAAGCAACTTTTAATGGTGTCGGGCTTTGATAGATATTTTCAGGTTGCACCTTGCTTCCGTGATGAAGATGCAAGAGCCGACCGTTCACCTGGTGAGTTTTATCAGTTGGACTTTGAAATGGCTTTTGCAACACAAGAAGAGGTTTTGGATGTTTGCGAAGATGTAATTTATGATACCTTCAAAACCTTTTCAAATAAAAAGGTAACCGAAAAGCCTTTTAACCGTATCACCTATGCAGATGCTATGATGAAATACGGCTCTGATAAGCCTGATTTACGCAACCCTCTTGTTATATGCGATTTAACAGACTTTTTTGCGGGAGTTGATTTTCCTGCATTTAAGGGCAGACCCGTTCGGGGTATAGTTGCAAACTGTGTCGGCAAATCCAAGAAGTTTTTTGAAGATTCTTTAAAATTTGCAACCTCTACCGAGGTTGGCCTTGGCGGTCTTGGATATATAACCCTTAAAGACGGCGTTTTTGCAGGTCCTATAGCAAAGTTTTTAAGCGATGCTCAAAAGCAACAAATCACCGAGTTTACAGGCGTTAGAGAGGGCGAAACACTCTTCTTTATTTGTGATGATAAAAAAAGCGATACCGAGAAAAAGGCTGGTATGATTCGTACTTGGCTTGCAGGTAAAGAGCAGTTGGATTTAATCAAGGACGATGCTTTTGAATTTTGCTTTGTTGTTGATTTCCCAATGTTTGAGGATGATGAGGAAACAGGCGAAACAATATTCACCCATAACCCATTCTCAATGCCACAGGGCGGTATGGATTCACTTTTAAACAAAAACCCTAACGATGTTTTGGCATATCAATACGATTTGGTATGTAACGGTATTGAACTTGCATCAGGTGCTGTTCGTAATCACGATATTGAGATTATGAAAAAAGCGTTTGAAATTGCAGGTTATGATGAAGAGGAACTTAAAAATCGCTTTAATGCTCTTTATACCGCATTCCAATATGGTGCACCGCCACATGCAGGTATGGCACCTGGTATCGACCGTATGGTAATGCTTTTAACCGATGAGGAAAAGATTTTAGATGTTATTGCATTCCCCTTAAATGGTAACGCCCAGGATTTACTTTTAGGAGCGCCAAGTGAGGTAACCAATCAACAATTAGAGGACGTTCACCTACTCGGTAGTACAAACGCTTTGGCTAGTAGAACTAGCACAAATGGTGCTTCGACCAAAAAAGCGGGTGGTAAGCGTTCAACATTCTCTAATGCTCAGCAGTTAAATCAGTTAGAGCTTACCGAGGATGAAGAAACCTTGATGCAGAGCATTTTTGCTAAAATGGGCGAAAGCGAAAAATCTCTCGCTAAAATAGATACCGAAAATGTTGAGCAAATGGTTCACGTTATGCCTATGACAAACGTTTTGCGTGAGGATATTCGCAAGCAGAACTTCTCAAGAGAAAGTCTGCTAGAGGGTGCGCCAGAGCGCAGTGAAGATAGCTGGCAAGTGCCCAGACTCGTAAAGTGAGGTGTGTGTAATGTATTATTCAGCAAAGATAAACGATAACGGAAATATCGCGGTTGATGATACCATCTTGGTAAAAGATGTTACTACTACTGCAGGTTCTCGAATACTCGAGGGTTATAAGCCTTTGTTTAGTGCCGAGGCGGTTGTTCGCCTTGAAGAAAAGGGATATAAAATTTCGGGCAAAACCCACGTTGGCGAGTTTGGTTTAGACCTTGTTGGTGAGTTTTCGCATTACGCACCAAAGAATCAAAAACTTCTTGGCGCGGCGGCAGAGCTTGTAAAAAATGGTGAGGTTAAGGCGGCTCTTGGCGTTGATATGAATGGCGCAACAAGACGTGCGGCGGCTTTGTCGGGTGTTAATTTTCTTAAAGCCACCTATGGCACAGTTTCTCGCTATGGTGTAGTTTCTTGCGCCGCTTCGGGTGAGCAGATAGGTGTATATGCTAAAAATATCTCGGATATTAGTGAAGTTATGCATATTATTGCAGGTCACGACGATAAGGACGGCACAAGTTTGCCCGAAACAAGCTATGATTATTCGGCAGATATAGATGTAAATGGTAAGCGTGTTTGCATCGTTAAAGAACTTATAGACAAAGCCGATGATGAAACAAAAGCAAAGGTTATGGCGTATGCTGATTCTCTTAAAGCAAACGGTGTAGAGGTTTTGGAAATCTCTTCAGATTTGTTTGAGATTGCTAATACTGCTTGGCAGATTCTAATGTCGGCAGAAACCTGTAATAATGTTTCTCGCTATGATGGTGTTAAGTATGGGCATCGCGCAAAGAATTATAAGAATATAGATCAACTCTATGTAAACAGTAGAACAGAGGGCTTTAATTTTCTTACTAAGGCAGTAATTCTTTATGGCTCGGATGTTTTGTCTAAAAACCGTTATAAAGATTGCTATGATAAATCGCTAAGAGTTCGCAGAGTGGTTGCAGATGGTATCAAAAAAATCTTTGATAGCTTTGATGCAATTCTCACCCCCGTATGCACTAAAACAGAATATGAAGCGTATGACATTAAGGATGCTTTTGGCAAGGTGTTTGAGGAGAGCGTGTTCACATCACTTGCAAACCTTGTAGGTATTCCTGCACTTATTAGCGGTTCGGTTCAGCTTATGGGTAAAGCGTTTAGCGAGAGCACCCTTTTAAGCCTTGCAAATATTGTTGAAAGGAAGGGTGAATAATTATGAAATATGAATTAGTTATCGGTCTTGAAACCCACGTAGAGTTAAGCACCGAGTCTAAAATATTTTGTTCTTGCGGTGGTCATTCTGCCGCTAAGGAGCCAAACGATTGTGTTTGCCCTGCCTGTTCGGGTATGCCGGGTATGTTGCCCGTTATGAACAAAAAGGTTGTTGAGCTAGCCGTTACTGCGGGTTTAATGCTTAATTGCGAAATCAGTCGATATACAACCTTTGACAAAAAGAATTATTATTATCCTGATTTGCCCTGTGCTTATCAAATAACTCAGCTTAATCATCCAATATGCACAAATGGTGTTGTTACGGTTAAAACCTCTAATGGTGCCCGTGATATTCGCATTAAGCAGATTCATATGGAAGAGGACGCAGGTAAGCTTGTTCACGGCGGTAATTCATCATATGTTGATTTTAACCGCACAAGCGTACCCCTTATTGAGATTGTTACTCAACCTGATTTCAGAAGCGCTGAGGAGGTTGTAACCTACCTTAATAAACTAAAATCTATGTTCCGCTTGGGTGGTATTTCCGAGTGCGAAGAGGGAGCAATGCGTTGCGATGTTAATATCTCGGTTCGCCCTGAGGGTAGCGAGGAATTTGGTGTTCGTACCGAAATTAAAAATATGAGTTCTTTTGAGGCTATCGAAAAGGCAATTCGTTATGAATCACAACGCCATATAGATGCATTGGAGTATGAGCTTGAGGAATTGGTTCAAGAAACAAGACGTTTTGATGATGCAAGCGGTAAAACCTTCGCTATGAGAAATAAGGAGACCGAGGCAGATTATCGTTACTTCCCCGATGCAAACCTCATGCCTATTATCATTGATGATGAATGGCTTGAAAAAATCAAAGCAAATAAACCCGTGGCAGTTGACGAAAAGGCAGAAGATTACAGGGCTGCAGGAATATCTGAAAAAGAGATTGATATGCTTATCTCTAACAATAAAATTAGCAAACTGCTTGATGATACTGTTGCTTTGGGTTGTAACGCTAAGGATACTGCAGCTTGGATTCTTACCGATTGCGCAGGTATTTTGCGTAAGGACGGTAAAACCTTAAATGAGCTTGAGGTTACTGCCGAAACACTTTCAACCCTAATTAAAATGGTGGATAGTGGTAAAATCAACCGTAACGCAGGTAAAAAGGTTCTTATAGCAGTTATAGAGGATGGGGTTGACCCTGTGCAATACTGCAAAGAAAACGAACTTGACAGACAGGTGGATACCGCCGCTGTTGATGGAATTATCGATAAGGTTATCGCTGATAATCCTCAGGCAGTTGCCGACTTCAAGGGTGGTAAGATCAAGGCTTTACAGGCTCTTTTTGGCGGTTGCATGCGTGAACTTAAAGGAGCAGGTGACCCTGCCGTTATTAAAGAACTTTTAGAAAAGAAATTATCTGAATAATTAAAAGTCGTCTTAAGTCTATATAACTTAAGGCGACTTATTTTTACTTTTTTAAAAACATATTGATTATTTTTAACTATGGTGTTAAAATATGTAATAATAACGATACTTTTTAAAAAGAGTAGGTAAAGATGTTATGAAAATTATTATTGTAGGCGGCGGTAAAACCGGCGCAACACTTGCAAGTTCTCTAACAAATGAGGGTCACGATGTAACGGTAGTTGATTTTGATTTGTCCCGAGTTAAAGAAATTTGCAACAATAATGACCTCTTAGGTATTCATGGCGATGGTATGAACTATAGTGCGCTAGATGATGCAGGTATAAACGATGCCGATGTTTTAATAGCAACCACTGGCTCAGATGAGCATAATCTACTTTGTTGCTTGTTTGCAAAAAGAAATGAAAAATGTTCTACAATTGCAAGGGTTCGTAATCCTATGTATCTTGCCGAGACCAATTTTTTAAGGGAGCGTATTGGTCTTTCAATGGTAATCAATCCTGAACTTGCGGCGGCAACAGATATCGCAAGATTGCTTAGATTCCCCTCGGCTATTGATATTAACCCATTTAATAAAGGTAAGGTTGAAATGCTTACCTTTAAGATAACCGAAAAATCCTTGCTCAATGGCAAAAACCTAAATTATGTGCGTAATAAAATTGAAAACGAGGTTTTGTTTTGTAGCATTGAGCGAGATGGAGAATATTTTATTCCGTCAGGTGATTTTGAACTTAAAGCAAAGGATAAGGCATCAATAATTATATTGCCTAAAAAGGCGCCTGCATTCTTTAAGAAGATTGGAATTGAAACCCACGCTGCAAAAAATGTTTTGATTGCAGGTGGCGGTACTATTGCTTTTTATCTTGCAAAGCAACTGCTTGATATCGGTGTTTCGGTAAAAATTATTGAGCAGGATTTAAAGCGTTGCAACGAACTTGCAGAAAAGCTTCCGCACGCCCTTATAATTCATGGTGATGCTTCTGATAAGGATTTATTGATAGAGGAGGGTTTGCATCAAACAGATGCCTTTGTAACCCTCACTGGCTTTGATGAGGAAAATGTTCTGCTTTCGCTTTACGCTAAGGAAACAACCGATGCTAAGGTTGTAACTAAGGTTGATCATATTTCCTTCCATAGCCTTATGGATAAACTCAATTTGGATAGCATTATTTATCCTTGCGATATTACCGCCGAATATATTTTGCAGTATATCCGCACTAAACAAAACGCTATGGGCAACAATGTTGAAAGCCTTTATAAACTCATAGAGGATAAGGTGGAGGCACTTGAATTTAAGATTGGCGAGAATGCACCAATAATTGATATCCCCATTCAGCAAATGGACTTAAAAAAGGAACTTATTATTTGTGGAATAATTCATAAGGGTAGATTTATTCTTCCAAATGGTGATAGTAAGGTTTCAGCGGGGGACAGAATTATTGTTGTAACCAGTCAGAAAAAACTTAACGATGTAGGAGATATTTTAAGATAATATGAATATACCAATTATATTATATATCGTAGGATATGTTCTTAAAATAGAGGGCCTTTTAATGCTTTTGCCCACTGCGGTAGGGATCATTTACGGCGAGGGTGAGTATTTAAGCTTTTTAATTTGCGCCGTTATAACAATGATGATAGGACTAGTGCTTTCATTTAAGCGGCCAAAAAATCAGGTGTTTTTTGCAAAAGAGGCTTTTGTTTCGGTTCCGTTGGCGTGGATGGTTTTAAGCCTTTTTGGATGTTTGCCTTTTATAATAAATAGGGAAATACCAAGATTTGTTGACGCCTTTTTTGAGATGGTTTCGGGCTTTACCACAACCGGCTCAAGTATTTTAACCGATGTTGAGGCATTATCTCATGCTTCACTTTTTTGGCGTAGCTTTTCCCATTGGATTGGCGGTATGGGTGTGCTTGTTTTCATACTTTCGGTATTACCGCTTACAAGTGGCGCAACAATGCATCTTATGCGTGCCGAAAGCCCTGGTCCTCAGGTTGATAAGATAGTGCCAAAGGTTAAAGACACCTCTAAGATTTTATATATTATTTACACCGTTATGACTCTAACCCAAATGGTGATTTTAATAGTAGGTAAAATGCCGATTTTTGATGCTATAACTCTATCACTCGGAACGGCGGGAACAGGCGGATTCGCTATTAGAAATAGCGGACTTACAGAATATTCTGCTTTTTCACAGTATGTTATTGCAGTTTTTATGATACTGTTTGGTGTTAACTTTAATGCATATGTTTTACTTGCCCGAAGGCATTTAAAACAAGCCTTTAGGATAGAGGAAGTTAGATGGTACTTCTTGATTATTGCTTTATCTGTTTCGGGTATTATGATAAATGTGCGACCAATCTTCAAAACATTGGAAGAAACCTTTAGACATTCACTTTTTCAGGTTGGCACGGTTATAACAACAACAGGTTATTCAACAACCGACTTTAATCTATTTCCGCAGTTTGCAAAAATGATTTTGCTACTACTAATGTTTTTCGGTGCTTGTGCGGGCAGTACAGGTGGTGGAATAAAGGTATCGCGTATTATCATTATGCTTAAAACAGTTCGTGATGAGCTTTCAAGAATAATTCACCCTAGGGCAGTTAAAAAGGTAAGACTAGAGGGTAAAACCGTTGAGCATACCGTTGTTCGTTCAATCAACACATATCTGCTTGGCTTTATAGCGGTGTTTATATTCTCGCTGTTTGTTGTTTCTATTGATAATTTTAGCTTTGAGAGTAATTTTAGTGCCATAACGGCAACAATCAATAATATCGGCCCAGGTTTTGATGCGGTTGGTCCAATGTCTAACTTTAGTCAGTATTCCGATTTATCTAAGCTTGTTTTTTGTTTTGATATGCTTGCAGGCAGACTTGAAATATTGCCAATGTTAGTATTGATGAACCCAAAAACTTGGAGCAGAGCGTTTAGGAAATATTAACAATAAATCAACTAAATTTTCAAAGTTAAATTTGGCATATTTTATTGTTGTTTAGTCATTCTGAGGGAGTGAAATGACCGAAGAATCTCCTTGTGAGTTGTGCTTTTTTGAGATTCTTCGTTAAACACTCAGAATGACAAGGAAGAAAACCGCAAAAATTAAGATGCGACTACTATCTTATTACTTTTGCAATAATAAAAGCACTTACAAAACTAGTTTTGCTAGTATTGTAAGTGCTTTTTTATCAAAAAAACAGTATATTAGTAATTTTGGTTTTTTGATATGCACCCCAAAAGTTAGACGCTTTTGGATGTGCATATCATTTCTATAAAAGCAAGACTAAGTTTATTATTCATTATGCGAAACAACTTGAAAATCAATAACACCATTCGGCTCATAAGCAATGAGCTCAACAACCTTGCTCCTTGCCCATTTACTTCTGCCATCAAGCCAATTTGCTCTGTTAAATTCGCCTAGCGTTATTGCTGCAACATAATATTGGCAGTTACTATGTATTATATCGGGTATATTCATATAATCTTTTAATTTATAAAAATCATGTTTCACTAAATCTTCCACTTGGTAACAGTTTCTTGATTTATATTTTAACTCGAATATGGCAACTATTTTATTGGTAAGCTTATCTACAATAACCATATCAGGGGTATAGTTTAATTTTGAAAAACCGTATTCAGTACACTCTGTGAATATACAAAAATTTTCTAGTTCAGGTGTTGTTTTGAAACAAGTACGAAGATAGAAGTATAAAACATTTTTTAATGTATCTTCGTTTAAAATAAGGTTATGTTTGTAGTCATTAGCAATATCTTTTTTCCATACTTTTTTAATAACTGTATCTAGTTTTTTGATTTTTTCATTCATTTGACCGTATACTCCTTTTCGTTTAATACCTTATTGATATCGGTAACATGCTGGATTTTTATTTTATTTTTAGATGGTTTGCCACTTACTCCAACAGGATTTTTGTCATGTTCCCATTTATATATAAGAGAGTTTTTGTTTATTTTTTTTCTTTTCATATAATTTTATCCTATCAAAAATATTTTTATCATTATACCATAACCAAACAGATAAAAACAATATATTATATAAAATTTAAATTGGCGAAGTGCCCTTAGGAACACTTCGCCAAGTGGAATGCTTTTTGTGGATTTCTGAGCCTGCAAACCTAAAGCAAGTTATATATTACATATCAAAAAACGCTGCTTCAACTGCATCGCAAATTGCGTGATATACAGGTAAATGCAATTCTTGAATTTTATATGTTTCGGTTTCGGGAACCCTAATGCAAACATCGGCGTTCTCTGATAGTTTACTTGGTCTTTCGCCTGTCATACCAATTACGGTAAGTCCCATACCTCTGGCTAAACGGGCGGCGTGGTTAACATTTTGAGCGTTACCTGATGTGCTAAGACCGATTAAAATATCACCAGGTTTTCCAAGGCCAAACACCTGTTGTGCAAATATGTAATTGGGGTCTACATCATTACAATAAGCGGTAAGAAGTGAAATTGATTCGCAAAGGTCAATAGCGGGTAATGCGCATTGAAGATTAGATAAGAGCTCATCATCTACCTTGTTGTATCCTTTTTTAAGGTTCTCTGCAAGTTCGCTTCCAACAGGGCGTTTTTTCAAAAAGCCTTTCATAAGTTCGCCAACAATGTGGGTGCAGTCTGCGGCGCTTCCACCGTTACCGCAAAGTAAAACCTTGCCACCATTTTTATAGCAGGTTATAATCTTTTCTATCGCAAGGTCTATAGCCTCTGCACAAAAATCCAAGCAAGGATATTTTTTTGTAAGCATTACAACTCTTTGATTCATTTTTATTTCTCCTCCCTAAGTCCATAAACGCCAACAGTAAGTGCGGCGTAATCACCAATTCCCTCTAATAACTTTGCAGGAACAACCTCACAACAGTCCCAAGATATTTTAAGTGCCTCACGTTCGATTATTTCCTTGCAAGATTCCCAAAGTCCGTTTCTTGAACGGGTAAAAATACTACCGATAACAATTTTTTCGGGGTTCAAAAGGTCAATCAGGATTGAAAGACCACGACCTAAATATTCCCCGCAAAGCCTGTAAACCTCAATAGCGGTCGGGTCACCGTGCTGTTCTGCCGCAATAGCAACAGATTTTGCGGTAATGCCCTCGGGTGCGGTGTCGGGGTCGAAATAAAGTGGCGTTTCGCCGCGTTGATGGGCGGCAAGACCAAGGGTGTAGCCAAGTTGTGCAATACCGCCACCGCTACAAAAACCTTCAAAAGAGCCAAATTTACCAAAACCAACCGGTCCATTCTCGCTAAGCCTAACGTGACCAACCTCACCGGCGTTGCCGTTAGTGCCCTCATATAATTTGCCATCTAAAATAAGACCTGCACCAAGACCTGTGCCAAAGGTTAAAAACACCATATTTTTGCAACATTCGCCCGCGCCATAAAGCCATTCGGCAAGGGCACAAGCATTTGCATCATTTTGCAGATATGCGGGTATGCCGTATCTTTGGCTAAAAAGTTTTGTTATTTCAACACCATGCAAATTAGGTAGGTTGGGTGGACAAACGATGGTGCCTGTTAATGAATCAAGCGGTCCACCACAAGAAATGCCTATAACGTCTGCACCGTATTTAGCAACAAATTCATCAACAATCTCATAAAATTGTGTCATAATTTCGTCTGATGATTTTGAGGTGTCTGTTGCAAAACCGCGCTTGTCAAGTATGGTAAGCTTGTTGTCGGTTGCGGTGCCTGCGGTAACGGCGCATTTTGTGCCGCCAACATCAATGCCTATGAGTTTTTTCATATAAATTACTCCTGACTGTTTTTTGAGGAAATATCCTCTGTTAAAATCTTGATAAAGGAATCATAATAGTATTTTGGGTCTTTTAAAATCTTTTCTTTTAAGGTTTGAGCCTGAGATTCATTAGGCAATAAAATACTATACGAGCAAAGAGTGATATCACCGCTTGTCATACGGTAGGTAAGCAGACTACCACCCGCAGTGTTCTCTATAACGATATCGCAATCACGCTCGTATTTATAGCGAGTAAGCATTTTTACAACCGCATTATAAACCTTGGTTCTAAGGGTTATGGATACATTATCCTTAAGGGTGTTGCTTAGGGCTTTACCCTTTTCGGTTATTCTATACATATCCTTTTTTGAATTGTGTGGAGCGATATATCCGTCCTTTTCAAGCTCAAAAATTGCGGTTTGGGTATCAAAATAGTTTGCTATGCCCTCGTAGTGAAAAAGTTGAGCGGTTTCGGTTGCGGGGATAGCCTCATTTATGGCAGAAAGCATATAGCAAATTAAAACCTTAAGGTCGCCACTGCCAAAAATATTTTCAGGAACTATTTTATCAAAATTAGATTCTTGATTCATTCAATTCACCCTAATCAAAATTAGTAATTATCGGTTTAAAGTCATCAGAAACAGAGATATTATCTGTATTTTTTAGCATAACAATTCGCCTAAGAGTACAACCCGAAATGGTAAAAAGCGGTTTTATCTGCTCTAGAATAATATCGGTGTAGTCTGTGTCAGACCCCTTTGTTATAACCAATATAAAATCTCGCTTATTTTTAATGGGCGGCATTATATTTTGGCTAAATCGGGCAGAATATAACCATTGAAACCTATCAATAAGGGCTTTTAATGGTGCGGGAAAACTGCCGTTATAAACAGGGAATGCCATGATAATCCTTTCAGCCATTTCAAATTTTTTAAAAAACAAATCTAAATCACTGTTTTTGCAACCATATTTAATCTCGCAAAGGTTACAAGCATTGCAGGGGATAGGCGGTGTTTCAAAGCAGTTAAAAACCTCAAAATCTCCATCAATATTTTTGAGTTCTGCTTTAAGTAGTTTTGCCGTAAACGAATCGGCTTTTGGTGAGCCATAAATGATTAAATTTTTTGCATAATTTTTCAAAAGCTCACCCCGTTTACTATAAGCGAATTTACATATTTAATTATACTATCACACTATAAAAACTTCAAGGAAATATTTTAAACTCCCAAAATATTTGCGTATTTTAATATACAAAAACAAAAAAGCTTGTACCGAAAAAACGATACAAGCATTTTTTAAAGACCAAGCAATGCACTTGCAATTTGAAAATATAAAATAAGTGAAATAGCATCAACCAGTGTGGTTATAAATGGACTTGCCATAACCGCGGGGTCAAAGCCTACCTTTTTTGCAAGTAAGGGGAGAGTGCAACCTATGATTTTTGCAATAACAACCGTTGCAAGTAGGGTTAGGCTAACTACCAACGCTATTTGAACACTAATATCTGTTCCAAGCAGAATATTATCTATAAACAACATTTTAACAAAATTGGCGAGGGAAAGGATAAGACCGCAGATAAAAGCAACTCTAAACTCCTTAAAAATTATTCGCCAGGTATCAGCAAAGGTAATGTCACCCAAAGCCAAGCTACGAATAATGGTAACGGATGACTGACTACCCGAATTACCACCACTATTCATAAGCATTGGAATAAAGGCGGTAAGAATAATAGAACTTGCCAATGCTTTTTCGAAAGAGGTTATTATCATACCTGTAAAGGTTGCCGAAATCATCAAAAGAAGCAACCAATAAATGCGATTTTTAACCGTTTCAAAAACACCGGTTTTAAGATATGGCTTGTCACCAGGCGAAATAGCCGCCATTTTTTCAATATCTTCGGTAGTTTCCTCTTGGATAATATCAACGATATCGTCAACCGTTATAATACCAACCAAGCGATTCTCTTTATCAACAACAGGGAGTGCGATAAAGTCATACTTGGCAAAGGTTGCTGTAACTTCTTCTTGGTCATCGGTTGTGGTGGCAAAAATCACATTTTTCTCCATCAAATCGCCAACAATATCATCTGCCTTTGCCAGTAAAAGTTCTTTAACCGTTATAACACCCTCAAGATGTCTGTCGCTGTCGGTAACATAACAGGTGTAGATAGTTTCTTTATCGGGACCGTATGAACGAATGTAGTTAAATGCTTTTTCAACCGTCATAGAAGCTTTAAGGTCAACAAACTCTGTGGTAAGCACACTACCCGCGCTATCATCAGGATATTGAAGTATTTGGTTAATGTCTTTCCTGTCTTCAGGGGAGGCGGCTTTAAGCATTCTTTTTACAACATTAGCCGGCATTTCTTCAAGCATGTCCGCAACGTCGTCAACGAACAAATCACGCATAACTGCACGAAGCTCTCGGTCATTCAGTAGTGATACCAAATGTTCGCGGGTATCCGAGTCCATATAGGTAAAAACCTCTGCCGCTTGTGATTTTGGCAGTAGCCTGTAAATCAAAGCGGTGTGCTCGGGAGAAACCTCATCAAGAGCCTCTGCTATATCAACCTCATTCATATCGGTTAATAAATTGCGAAGCTTGTTATATTTTTTTTCTTCTAGATAGGTTGTGATTTCTTCAACCATTTCAAATAATTCTTCAGACATAAAAAAACCTCCCATCAAAGTCAAGACGGAAGGTAATAACCAAACAAAAGCGTTTATCTAAAAAGATAACACTTGCAAATTAAAGCTGAGAAATACTTTCCGCCGTATACGTTTTTTAAGTTGCTACTTCGAGGGTGCGCACCACCGGAATCCATATTTCTCACCTCACAAAACATTTTTTAATATTTTAACATATATTTTTTTATATTGCAACACTTTATTTATGATAAAAAATGACGATTCATTGTGAGAGTATTTATATTCGCTTAAATATTTGAAAACAAAGCCGTGCAGGTTAGGAGTAATCCTACTGCACGGCTTTATTAACTGCAAAATCTATGCTTGCCAATGGTTGTTATATAGGGTCTTGACCAAATCCAATTATTTGTGGCGGTGCTTGGGTTAAAGTAATAAATTGCACCTGAGCTTGGGTCCCATCCGTTTAGGGCATCACGAGCCGCCTTGTAAGCACTATCGGCTACAGGCTGGTCAAATTGTCCGTCATAAAGGCAACTAAAGGCTCCGTTTTGGTATACAACACCCGCAATGCTTGAGGGAAAGGAGGGATGCTCGACTCTGTTTAAAACAACGGCGCCAACTGCAACCTGTCCCTTATATGGTTCGCCTCTTGCCTCGGCAGAAATAAGTCGGGCAAGTAGATGATAATCGGAGTTCGAACTCCCCGCTGAACCACTTGAACTGCCTGTTGGAAGTCCTATTTTTTCTAGGGTTTTGGGTCCGGCAATTCCGTCTGCAACAAGTCCGTTTTTCTTTTGAAATGCAATAACTGCATTTTTGGTTGCTGTTCCAAAAATCCCGTCTACGCTACCGTTATAATATCCCCAACTTTTTAGCCTTGTTTGAATGTTTCTTACTTCGGTGCCTCTTGAACCCATTTTGGATAGTGCAGAGGCAGAAACACCGCATAACAATATCGAAAAAACAATAATTAAAATTAAAAATATACCTAGTTTTTTGTTGTTTTTCATTTGCATCACTTTCCTTTAAAAAGCGTTTTGTGCCTGCAAAATAAGTTTTTCCAAAAAAGAAGAATTTATTTATTTTTTTAAAAAACAAAAAATATATTTCTTTTTTATTAAATATAGTTTATAATAAGAAAAAACACAAAGGAGTGTCTATGTTGGCAAAAAGATTATTATTTTCAATTTTATCAACCATAATTATCGGCTCGGTTGGATATTATATTGCACTTCCACCCGTGCATATTAAATCTTCAGAGTTTTGGGGATTTTTGCTTTTTATTGCAATTGTATTTTTGGTAAGCTTTTTCTTTTCTTTCGTAAAAACATTTTTGAAAAGGACTGATAGAGTACCAAAAAAAGTTCGTTTAAGATTGCCGTCTGCCAAAGGCGCCAGAATTGCAGTTTTAAGTGTTATTGCAGTTGCTTTGGTGGTTTGGGGATTTATTTTTGTAAGCTCATCGCAAATGTTTAACGCTAAGGATTATCATAATCTTTTAGAGGTTAACGAAAGCGATTTTAGTAAAGATATTTCTGAAATTTCGCTATCACAAATACCGGTTGTTGACCGCGATACCGCTACAAGACTTGGTAGCAGAAAAATCGGCGAGGTAGTTGAGCTTGTTTCTCAGTTCAATGTTTCGTCATATTATACCCAAATAAATTATAAGGGTTCACCTACCAGAGTATCACCCTTAGAATATGCCGACCTTATCAAATGGTTTAGCAACAGAAAAGAGGGTATACCTTATTATGTTCGCATAGATATGGCAACTCAGGATACCGATTTGGTTAAGCTTGATAAGGGTATGAAGTATATGCCGAGTGAGCATTTTGGCAGAAATCTGCTTCGTCACGTTAGATTTAAGTATCCTACAAAAATGTTTCAGTCGATAACCTTTGAAATAGATGATAATGGTCATCCTTTTTGGAATGTGTCCTATTATGATTACACAATAGGTTTTTTAGGCGGTAGAGATGTTGTTGGTATAATTATGGTTGATGCCGTAACGGGCGAAATGAAGGATTATGCCGTTAAAGATGTACCACAATGGGTTGATACAGTTTATGATGCCGATATGCTTGTAACTCAGGCTAATTACTGGGGTTCCTACGGTAACGGATATATAAACTCTATTTTCGGTCAGAAAAAGGTTGTTCGCACTACCGACGGATATAATTATATTGCCCTTGACGATGATGTTTGGATGTATACAGGTATCACATCGGTTGTTGACGATGCTTCAAATATCGGATTTTTGCTTGTGAATCTTAGAACAAAAGAGGCAAGGCAGTATACAATCAACGGAGCAGAAGAAACCTCTGCAATGGATTCGGCAAAGGGTATGATTCAAGAAAAGAATTATTCCGCAACCTTCCCGATTCTTATAAATATTGCCGACACGCCCTCATACTTTATAAGTTTAAAGGATAATGCCGGCTTGGTAAAGGCATATTCATTTGTTTCGGTTGCTAATTATCAGATAGTTGGTGTTGCAGATACTATCGAGGGAGCGGCTGCAGAATACCGCAGACTATTAGCAAGTATGGGTGAGATATCCTCTAATCAAAAGCCTAGTGAATCGGCTACTAAGGTAACCATCAAGGTTGCCGATATATCTCAAGCGGTTGTTGAGGGCAACACAAAATATTATATCAAGGCAGAGGATGGCAAGGTTTATACCGCATCTATCGGCATTAGCCCCGAACTCCCCTTTATTTCGGCTGGAGACACCTTTGAAGCAACGGTTGATGCAAGTGGTTCAATTATAAAAATGTAGTTAAAAAAGATTTTTTAACTTTTGCTTTATGGATTCTATAATCTCAATAGTTTTAAAACGCATCTCGTATTGGGGTGCGTTTTTTGCTACCTTGGCGGAGGAAGAACTAACTGCGCTATCAAGTGTTTTGTTTTTTGTTGCAGCGGGAATACACATTGATGGAAACATAACGCACCACCAATTTTTACCCTCTGCCTTGCCGATAAGCACCCTAACGGCATCATATTCTCCGGCGGGTAGAGTAAAACCATCATACTTTCTTGTGCCAAAATACGCCTTGCCAATAGAGATTTCAACCTCTTGATTTCCGCCGTTTTCTTTAACAATCTTCTCAGCAATTTTTTCGAGCTTGTTTATGTTTTGGTTTGTCAGGTCAATGGCTTGTTGTTTGTTGTCTAGGCTTTCATACAAACCACCCGAATATTCTAATAAGCCATCACGCACTTTGAGTTTAATCGCTTGGTCCTCAGCACTATCCGACTCGGCAATTATGTGCAAACGCAAAATTTTTTCTCTTAGTTCGTTGCACTTCGTGTCAAAGCCGGCAAGCGAAAAAACAATAGAAAAAATAACGGCACAAATCAGAGCGATTAAAATATCTTTTTTAAAGAACTCCTTGTTTAAAAATTTATACATAAAAAAACACTCCTTACTTAGTTGTCGCTGGACAAACACAGTATTGGAGTGTTTTAAACAAATTATTCAGTTTCGATTGAGGTTTCTGCCGTTTCACAGAGATAAACCTCTTTATATCTATTTTTTAAAACGTTAAGTAGGTCGCCGTCATAAAAATCAAACAAGCCGTAAACGGTAGGACCGCTACCCGAAAGGCCTGCAGCTAAAGCGCCTTTATCAAGTAAATATTGAATAATTTCTTTTTGCTCTTGGGCATCGTTAGATACCTCTAAAAAGCTGTTTTTAAAAAGCTTTGCCGCCTTTTCAAACTCATCATTTTGCATATGTTTTATAATAGCATCGGTGTTTGGAGTAGGTGTTGATTTTCTTGAGTCAAGCAAATCATACATACTTTTTGTTGAGGATTTGTTGTGATGCTTTATTAAAACCACCAAAAGATTAGGCGCTTTTGGGCAGGGATAAAATTCTTCACCGACCCCCGCCACAAGCTTTGTGCCGCCCGAAATGCAAAACGGAACATCGGCACCAAGCTTTAAGCCTAGTTTTTCTAATTCGGTTATACTAAGAGGCTCATCAAAGAGTCGGTTAAGGCAAACCAAAACCGCCGCTGCATCGGCACTTCCACCACCAAGCCCTGCTGAAAGTGGTATACGTTTATCAATAACAATATTAACTTTAGCGGTTTTATTTGTGGTTTTTAAAAACAATTCTGCCGCCGTTTTGGCAAGATTTTCACCGCTAATATCGGCATTTCTGATAACAACCGAAACACCCTCGCCCTTTACCGTAGTAACGCTAACACTATCCGAAAGGGTTACCGACTGAAAGATAGAGGAAAGATTGTGATAACCGTCTTCTCGGCGGTCTAAAACCTCAAGATTTAAATTAAGCTTGGCATTAGCCAAAACAGAAATAGTTTTATTTTTCACTGTTTTTAAGTTCCTCAATAAATTCTGCGGTGCGCTTTAAAGCCTCTTTTAAATGGTCAAGCGAATAGCAGTATGAAACCCTAACAAAGCCTTCGCCCGAGTCACCAAAAGCATTACCCGGTACCATTGCAACCTTTTTAGAGTAAAGAAGCTTTTCGCAAAACTCTTCGCTTGTAAGACCGGTTGAACTAATGCAGGGGAAAACATAAAATGCACCTAGTGGTTCAAAACAGGTTAGACCGATTTTGTTAAATCCGTTAACTATTAATCTGCGTCGGTTATCATACTCATCACGCATTTTTAAAATATCATCATCACCATTTTTAAGAGCATCAATAGCGGCATATTGCGAGGTGGTAGGAGCCGACATTATTGCAAACTGATGTATCTTGGTCATAAGGGATATAATCGGTTCGGGGCCTAAAGCGTAACCAAGTCGCCAACCTGTCATAGAATACGCCTTAGAAAAGCCGGATACTATTACAGTACGCTCCCACATACCGTCAATTTCTGCGATTGAAACATGGCGGTCGCCCGAATATGTAAGTTCGGCATATATTTCATCAGATAAAACAAAAAGATTATGCTTTTTAATAACAGGAGCGATTTTTTCTAAAGCCTCTTTGTTCATAATTGCACCAGTTGGGTTGCAAGGAAAAGGCAAAATAAGCAGTTTTGTTTTGTCGGTGATTTTTTCTTTAATTTGCTCGGGAGTTAAAACAAAGTTATTTTCTGCTTTAAGTTCAATAGTTACAGGAACGCCACCTGCTAGAGCGGTTATGGGCTCATAGCAGACAAAACTAGGCTGCGGAATAAGCACTTCATCCCCCGAGTTAACCAAGGCGCGAATAGCAAGGTCGATAGCCTCGCTTCCGCCAACAGTAACAACCGTTTCGGCGGGGGAGTACTCAAGGTTAAAACGGCGCTTTACATAATTGCAAATTTCTTTTCTAAGCGGCTCCATACCCTTGTTGGCGGTGTATTTGGTTTTGCCGTTTTCAAGTGATTCAATACCTGCTTGACGCACATGCCAAGGGGTTTGAAAATCGGGCTCACCAACACCTAGGGAAATAACATTCTCCATCTGTTCGGATATATCAAAAAACCTACGGATACCCGAGGGCTTTAATGAATAAGCCGTTTTATTAAGTATATTTTTATAATCTATCACAGCCAGAAAGCCCTCCTGTCATCCTTGTCGTCACCGCAAAGAATAACATCAAGCTCTTTATAACGGCGAAGAACAAAGTGAGTGGCGGTTGAAATAACATTTTTCATAGGAGCAAGTACCTTGCCAACAAACATAGCAACCTCTTGGAAGGTTTTGCCCTTAACAATAACGCAAAGGTCATAACCGCCCGACATAAGATAAACGGTTTCAACCTCATCATATTTCATAATCTTTTTGGCAATAGCCTCAAAGCCTGTATCTAACTGGGGAGTAACCTTAAGTTCGATAAGGGCAGAAACATAAGCAGTATCCAACCTTTCCCAGTCAACAACGGTTTTAAAACCGCGAATAACGCCGTTTTTTTGCAACTGCTCTATATCAGAGCGGATTTGGTCTTCATCGGTGCCTAGCATTGCAGAAAGGTCGGCTATTGTATAACGTGCATTTTTTTCGAGTAATTTAAGCAATTTCTTATTCATTTAAATACACTCCTTTATTAAAAGAAACTATAATATAACAAGTATATCATACTATATTTTCCTTAAAAAGTATAGAGTTTTTTAGAAAATATTTAAAAATAGACAAAAAATAAGCAGTATCACTGCTCAAGTAATACTGCTTAAGGTCGTTAAATATTCGTATTTGCTTAATTGAATACGGTGTTTTTAAAATGTTTATATCTCATACAAAACACCCTTTTCTTTTTGTTTTATTATACTCGGTTGCAACTACCGAATAATTTCATTTTCTTTTCGGTTTCTATCTTGATTGCTTCAATCATGTGGGGGATAAGGTCGGTGATACCATAACCCTTTTGATAGTTTTCAAAAGCTGCGTTTGATGCGGCACAGTTAATATCGGTAAAAATATTAACCTTAGAAATACCGCCTGCGATGGTGTTTTTAAAATCATCATCACTAAGACCTGAACCGCCGTGTAAAACCAATGGGGTTGGAATAGTACCTGCAATTTCTGCAAGACGCTCTAAATCCAGCTTAGGTTTGCTTTTGTATGCGCCATGAGCAGTGCCGATTGCAATAGCCAAGGCGTCAACTTCGGTGTTTTCTACAAAAGCTTTTGCTTTATCGGGCTCGGTATAGATGCTGTGGTCACCCTCACCATCACCCTCTGCACTGCCGTCGTTAGCGCCAACGTGACCTAATTCACCCTCAACAGTAATACCTTTGGAGTGAGCCTTTTTAACCATCTCAGCAACTGCTTTTTGGTTGCCCTCAAAATCCAATGTTGAGCAGTCATACATAATAGAACTAAAACCAAGGTCCATAGCAAGATTAACTGCATCTTCGGTAAGACCATGGTCAAAATGAAGTACAACAGGAACACTTGCACGTTTTGCCATATCGGTAAGTAGTGGGGCAAGCTCGCGGAGTCCACCGTATGGAAGAAGAACCTCAGCGGTACCGATAATAACGGGGGAGCGCATTTCTTCTGCTGCGCTTAATACACCCCTTGCCATTTCCAAGTTAATGGTGTTAAACAGGCCAACGGCGTATTTGTTCTTTTTTGCATCTAATAAAACATCATTTAAATTTACAAGCATTTTTTAGTCCTCCTCTTCAACAGTTATGCGAATTATACGCGGATCGGTAAAAATATCATATTCATCGTGACTTGTGGTGGAAAATTCACTTATAACGGCACCTTCATCACCCGATTGGAACCAGTGCAAAGTATCGGGTTTTATTGTGTACTGTTCACCGGGGTTAAGTTCGATTTCGTTCCAAACGGTGAAATACTGCTCGTTTCCTTCGGGAGCCTTGCACTTAGGATTTTCAACAGACTCACCCTCAACATAAAGAAACACTTTACCATAGCGGCAACGGAAGGTTTCTTGTTTTCCCATATATCCGATTTCGGGCATGGGCTTATGTGTGTGCTCGGGACATGTTTGATGCGGTAAAAGAACCATTTCCTTTGCACAGTAATAATCGGTATTAACGTATGTAATAATAGAAAGACCGATTTTTTCAAACTGGTCAAGACCAAGTTCAACAATTTCTATGTTTTTAGATTCTTCGGGAGAAATTACAATATTTGCCTTTTTGTACATTTCTCTTGCTTTTTCGCGATATTGTTCTGCTACTTCTTTTTTCATTATTAAAACTCCTTTATAGTGGATTTTCTTCCATAAATTTCAAAGTTTCTTCAAGAGATACAATGCCGGTTGAGGCACCAACTGCTAAAACGCAATGGGTACCAACAGCGTTGCCCAATCTTGCACAGCGCTCAAAATTCCAACCGTTTGCAAGACCTGCCAAAAAGCCTGAGCAGAAAGAATCTCCCGCGCCGGTTGTATCAACAGGCTTAAAGTTGCGATAGGTAGGATAAATTTTGCTTTGCTCACCACCGGGTTTAACAAATGCACCGTCTGCACCAACCTTGACGATTACATTTTTAACACCCTTTTTGAAGAAGAAGTCTGCAATTTTTTCAAGCTCACTTTCGCCCGAAAGCTTTGCAGCCTCATCATAGCTAGGCATAAAAATATCAATATATTCAAAAACACCCTCAAGTTTAGGCAACCATATATCATCAAAATCCCAAGCAGTATCAAAAACTGTTAACTTTCCGCGTTTTTTGCATTCCTTTAAAAATTCTGCACAGGGTTTTCCGTCAAAGGAGGTTAAAAGCAGCGCGCCCGTGTAGAAAACAATATCGCAGTCATCAACGGTATCCCAATTTATATCATCAAGGCAGTAATCGGCGCCTGATGCAGGATTGTAAAGGAAACTACGCTCACCTGTTGACTGAATACAAGCGATAGAAAGTGTTGTGGGGGAGGGACCGGTAGTAACAACTGCCGAAATGTCTACATTGTTTTTAACAAGTTCAGACTTAATAAATTCACCGTAGAAATCCTCACCAACACGGCAAGAAACAGCAACAGGCACACCAAGCTTACCTAAATCAATAGCACAGTTTGTGGCGCAACCGCCAACACAGGTGTTTATTGATTCAACACTTCTAAGAGTGCCGGGGGTAGGAACGCTATCAACCGGTTTTACTAAAATATCGGTAGTAACGCTTCCGCAACAAAGAATTTTTTTCATAATCATCACCTAATAGTAAATTGACTTTATTATTATAATAGTATATAATCATTCTAAAGTCAATAGTTTTAGTAATATTAAATTTTTGGGAGGTGCGTATTATGCGCGGTATGAATAGTGCAGATATAAAACGGCGAAATCGCGGTTTGGTTTTAAAAAACATCGCGCTGGGTATAGCAACCTCAAGGGTGGCAATATCAAAGGCAACAGGTCTTACTAAGATGACGGTTGGCAATATAGTTCAAGAGCTTTTTGAAAGAGGCATCATTGATGAAAGTACACCCGTAAGGGTGGATGCAACAGGACCTAATCCTCAACAATTAAAAATATCAAAAACTGCCCAAAAAATTATTGGAGTATATATATCTCGTGATGAAATGACCATAAGTATAGGCGACTTTTCGGGTAATGTTTTTACCCTTAAAACCGATGCTTTAAATAATGAAACAGAGGAAACATTAAGCCAAAAACTAGTTTCGGGCATTAAAGAGGCTATTAAATCGCAAAAGGGCAACATTTTTGCAATAGGCGTGGCAATGATTGGCCCTATAGATAAAAATGGTGCGATTTATGAAACGCATAACTTTTTTGGTATAAAAAGTTTTCCTGTAAAAAGCATTATCGAAAGCAATTTTGATTATCCCGTGGTTATATATAACGATATCAGTGCATCTGCCGTTGCAGAACAGTTAATAGGCGGTGGAAATTATTCAGACTTTATTTATATAGGTATCGCAAACGGTCTGGGTGCAGGTATAATTCATAACAATAATTTAATGACCTCAGCAGACCAGTATGCATCTGAGTTCGGGCATACCACCATAGACTATAACGGAAGGCGTTGCCCTTGCGGTAACACGGGTTGCTTAGAGTTATATGTATCCGAAAAGGTTTTGTGCGAAAGACTTTCAAATGAGGTGGGTAAAAAAGTGACGGCTGAAGATTTTAATTCTCTGGCGGATAACAAAAAATGCGATGAAATCTTTACGGATGTGGTTGAGAAGTTAACAATAGGTATGGTTAATCTTTCAAACCTGATTAGTCCAAGTGCCTTTATTTTAGGATATAAGGCGTATTATTTGCCCAATAAATATATTAAAATGATAGAAGAAAAAATAAATCAAGTAAGATTCACTAAGACAGCAAAGTTAAAAGTTTTAAAATCTCCGTTTAAGGATAAATCGGCAATATTCGGTGGTGTTTGCTGTGTTTTAAAAGAGGTTTTTGATGGAGATTTGCTCTTTTAAATCAAAAGAAAAAATAAAATAAATATTTTAAAAAAATGTGTTGACAATGTAGTGTTAAAATGATATAATATCTAGCGTTGCAAATAGTGTAACGCTAATAAATGCGAGTGTGCTGGAATCGGCAGACAGGCACGTTTGAGGGGCGTGTGTCTTTGGCGTACGGGTTCAAGTCCCGTCACTCGCACCATCGAGGGAAATCGCTTGAATAGGCGGTTTCCTTTTATTTATGCAGTTTTCAGCGACTTTTAGCATTGTTTTTTAACTTTAGAAATTCACTTTAAAAACAATAAAAATTCACACAAAACAAGCAAAAGTTCACACGAAAATTCACACGAAATATATATTAAAAAATCCCCCGTTTAAATTAAGGGGGATAAATTTTACATAGGAAGTGTATTTGCTGTAGCGTTGGCAAAATACTCTTCCATTTTTTTATTTGCTGTTTCTTGAGCTTCAGACATACTATGACGGTAGGTACCATCCATAATTGAAGCGTTAGACCATCCACCATTCTCCATACGGATTTGTTGGTCAATTCCAAGGGAACTTGTGAGCGATGAATAAATATGTCGTAGCTCGTGAAATTTTAGTTTCTCAACATTATTGTTTTGCATGATTTTAAGATAGCCGATTCACGCAATGGTAATGTTATAGCGAGCGACCCAACAAAGATTGAGGCGCTTAAAACGCTCGCCTCAAACAGCGAGTTTAAGGACATTGCAAAAGAGGCGGAGAGCTTAAGCGCCGATTCTAAGCCCACACAGGTTGGCGCAGTGTTTAATAAGCTTTTTGAGAAAACCTTAGATAAATCTAAAAGCGCTCTCGAAACAGAGCTTATGACAAAAGGTGCTACCAAATACGGTACAAACTCGGCTAGCGGTTTGGCAATGCGTATACTTAAAACTGCGACAACACCCAAAAGCAAGGGTTCTACTATGGCTGAGGGAATGCTTTCAGCAAACAGCATTGCGGGAGGAACCTATAAAGCCTTTGTAAACGAGGGTAAATTTGGCGGCAGTGAGGTTTTAACTCTTAATGAGATACTGACTTCACCTAGCAGACAAAACGTTATGCAGAGCATTTTTGGAAGCAATATAACCGTAAATGACCAAGGCACCCTAGTGCCTGTTTCTGCTGACGGTCAGGGTGCCGCTACGGGACCTGTTATGTTGGGTTCGGTAAAGGGTATACCTGGAGCGGCTAGAAGCGGTAATATTAAAACTATTGCCGAAGCGTATGGCGAAAGAGTGGCAGAGTATCTGAAAAAGACAAAAAAGATTACTATAGGGCAAGAAAAATTTGTAAGCAAGGTTGGTAAGGCTTTAGGGCTAGAGATTGAATTTGTAGACAAAATAGCCAACGGCGCAGACGGTGAAATCACAGGTAATAGGGTTGTTATAAGCCGTTATGCAAAGAACCCTATAAAGTTTGTGTTTAAGCACGAATTTACTCACAGCCTTGAGAGTAGTAAGCTTTATAAGGATTTTTCAAGATATGTTACTAATGAAAGCGCCGCGTTTAAGCATTGGTTAGAAATGCACGAATTTGATAGCGTTCATCAGGCTATTAAAGAAACACAGGAGAGATATGCTTCACATGGTGAAACGCTTGAGTATACTGAGGCTAAAATGGAAGTTATTGCCGATTTTGTTGGTGATATGCTTTTTAATGACGGTCAAAGTATAGCAAGCGAAATAGATGAGAGCTTTTTAAGTGAATTGGCAAGGGCTGACCGTAACTTGTTTGAGCGTTTTGTGGATTGGATAGAAAGTGTTATTGCAAGGCTTAGAGCGGCTAATGCGGTTGAGCGTGATATTGTTAAGCTTGAGCAAATGGTGAAAAGGCTTAAGGAAACAAGAGAAACTGCAAAGGTTGACAGTACCACCAAAAACAGTTATAATCAATTCAGAACCGAGGCTATGATTTGGGCATATAGTGCTGGGACAAAGCCAGGAGATACAAAAATATTTAGCCGCAATGGTGAAACTTTTGTTTTGCTTGAAGCTACTGAAAATGGATGCATTGAAATTGCTAACGGCGAATATAAGGAGATGAAGAAAGTTGAGCAACAATATAGAGAACCCGACAACAGCATTTATGTGTATTCTAAGATTGTGCGGAATGCAAAAGGAAGACATATTGCGGATTACAACAATGTTGAAAACGGTAGACAATATGAACGAGGTTCTCGACCAACTAGAAGCCAAGGACTTCAAACTGACACCGCAGGAAACAATGAACATCTGCGCAGGAGTAATAAAGAATCATCAAAAGGAAAAGCAGACTCAATAGACGGGTCTGCTTCTTCTATACCCAAAAGCAAACATTCATACGCAGGCGAGAGAGCTTTAACAGCAAACCGACTAGAGTTATCCACCGCAAAGCAGATGCTTAAAGATGGAGAAGATAGCGAAACCATACGTAAGCTGACAGGTTGGTTTAAAGGTATGGACGGCAAATGGCGGTTCGAGATAAGTGATGATAAGATTGATGTTAAAGAATCATTTTATACTCAAAATGCAGCAGAGTTTAATAAAATTCTTATGAAGGTGGCGGTTGGTTTACCAACGACGCCAGAAGAAACGCAAAAATACAATACCTGGGTCACAGAATATAGTGAGTTTTTTTATGGCACCACCTTAGGCGAGTTTATAGAACATACAGATTTGTTTAAAGCCTATCCCGAGATAAAGGATATAAATGTTAGGATTTTACCTTTACCGGCAAGAGATGGCGGTAAGGTGTATGCAAAATTTTCTCGCAAGGAAAACAGCTTGGTTTTAAATAGCGAAATGTTTGCAGAGGGCGCAGACCCCGACCACGAGATATTAAAGTATGTGTTGGTTCACGAAACACAGCACATAATACAGACTATTGAGGGATTTGCCAGAGGCTCCAGCTCGGTATATTGGCAAGCACGTATGCAGGATGGTGAGGTTTTTAAGGATAAGGATGGTAATATACTTACACCTAAAGAACTGTATGAGCGAACAGCAGGCGAGATAGAATCCAATGATGTTAGCGCAAGGATAGACTTAAACGATGCACAACGCAAAAAAATCCGCCCTGATATTGACAGAACGGATGTTGTGTTTGCTGATAAGGAATTAGAAATGGATGAGGATGAAAAGGCAAGTTTAGCTATCCCTAGCGACCATACCTTTGTTTATAGGAACGGCAAAGCATCTTTTACTGAAAACAGGCTAAGCAGCCTTTTGGATGAGCACAGCTTAGGTGAGGGCAAACGCGCCGAATATTCTAACGCTTATGTTGGGTACATATCACCCGATGATTTTATAAATCTAACTTCTAATGAGGACATACGCGGCAGAGTAGAGGATGATGCCTATGTGCTTAATGAGGATGAGCTAAGGCAAGAAACCGAAACACCCTTTTTAGAGTATGACCCCGAAACAAACGAGGTTGTAAACCACGAAGGCAGACACCGTATGGTAGCTTTAAAGGCTGATGGTGTGAGCAGTGTAGCGGTTGTTGTAAAACCCTCTAATGATTCTTTTGAGCGCAGAGAGCCTCAGGATATATCACTTACAGGTCAGGACTTTGCAGGGGGAAGAGCCAACGGCGAAGTGACCCTAAAAAACGCAATACCTTTAAGTGAAAAATATCGCACCGAGGCAACGGCTAAATTTGCCGCTAATCCCGATGCTGATGTCAGATATTCTATACCGGGCGATAGATCCATAAAAGAACAATTAAACCAAAGTTCTTCGTTGTTAAATGAAATGGATATTATCGCTTCGCTTAATGAGGAAAAGGTTTTTGAAAGCAAACAAGAAGTAGCAGAATGGGCTTTAAGCAGGTTTGCAAGCACAAACTTTATAATCGAGCGAAAAGGATTCGGTGAAATAATTCTTGATAAAAAGCGAATTAAAAAAGGCTTAAGCTACTTAAAAACCAACGAGGAAAGATTAGCACTTGCATTAGTGCCAGATATTTTGAAAAATGGCATAAAAATTGATTCTCATCCGAAACACAAAGGTCGTTTATATGATACTTTTACATTTGCGGGTCCTGTTGAGATAAACAAGCAAAGAGGTAATATGGCGGTTGTTGTACGGCAGGAAAGCAAAAACTATTATAAGGTGCATAGATTACTTTTGCCAGATGGAAGTCAATTTGTTTTGGATAAAAAAGGAGACATTGCTGAAACGGCGGGCGGAATTGATAACAACTCAGGCTTGTCGCCAACAGACAATGTCTCTAAACATAGTATATCCAATTCTTCTAAAAATGTCAAGTATTCCATCCCAACTAATGCTATAGGTAAAAGCCGTGAGGAATTAAAGGCAATGGTTGAAAATGGCGAAATCACTTTAGATGAAGCGTTTGAATCGCTTACTGACCAATACGGTGCTTTACCAAGGGGTGAAAATCCAAAGGTTGACGTGACGTTCCCTCAAAAAATAAGCAAAAATCAAAACGTTAGCCGCTTTGCCAGAACAGCCGCCGAAAGCGGGCACTTGGCTGAGGGAATGAGCGAAGCACAGCAAATGGAAATTTTAAAGGGTGGACAAACCTATCAGGTTATATCCGATGATGCGGCATTAAGCCGAGCCGATAACACCATAAAAAATGATTTTGCAGGCGCAGTAGAGCATTGGCAGGATATTATTAATAGCGGCAAGCAAATGAATAAGTATGATATTGCATTGGGTGAACGGCTTTTTCAACAGGCGGCAGAAAACGGCCATACATCTGACACGATGAAATATATCGCCGAGCTTGCCGAATTGGGTACCCGAATGGGTCAAAACGTTCAAGCTTTATCACTGCTTAAGAAAATGACGGGTATAGGTAAGCTTTATTATGTTCAGCGTGCGGTTGATTCACTTAACCGTGATATTGAGCAAAAATACAACGGCAAAAAAGAACCTGTAAAAATCAATACCGATTTAGCCGAGATGCTTGCTAAATCTAAATCGCAAAAGGATGCTGAGGCAATATCTGATGATATCGAGGCACAGAATCAACCCGAAAGCGAGGTTTAAAGATGGGTGACATAGAACATTAAGGGGGTGCAACCAATGGAGACCGTAATTTTCGGGATAATCACCGCAGTTGTGGGCGTGTGCAGTTTGATTATCAGCTTTGTAGCTCTCTCTAGAAACAAAAAATCCGATGATAGAACTGAGGGAAAAGAAAGCGGTGTTTTATTTACCGAGCTTGGCTACATAAAAAAAGGTATTGAGGGGATCGAACAACGTTTAGAAAAACAAGAAACCCAATACATTAGTGTAATCGAAAAATTAACCGGGGTTGAAGCTTCGGTTAAGCAAGCTATGTAAAACGCAACTGTGAGATGATAGATAATAGTCGATTCTGCATTGTTTATTATAAGGAGGACTACACCCCAAAAGGTAGAAAAAGCGGAACAAAAATAGCACTCTATTATGCCGAGAAGAACAAGAAAATTATTATTAGATTCCCTTAAACTTTAAATATGTCGAATTTGCCATTATTATAATAAAAATGTGTTACAGATAAAATGAGCATCACAATCATTGTGGTGCTCATTTCTATATCAATTATTAGAAAATGCTCGGCGTTTTAGCCTTCTTTTAATTCTTTTATCGTTCTTATTTTATCGACCGGAGTTTCAACATAACGAAGCAAATCGTCAAGTTCA
>JAZNIK010000020.1:0-37019 GCA_045577495.1 Acutalibacteraceae bacterium | reverse complement strand
GCGGTGACGCTCCGGGTATGAACGCCGCAGTTCGTGCTGTGGTTCGCTCGGCTATTTCGCTTGGTATAAATGTTATGGGTATCAAGCACGGCTATAATGGTCTTATTGAAGGTGAGATTGAGCCTTTAACCATTCGTTCTGTATCAGAGATTATCCATCGCGGAGGAACAGTTTTGTATACTGCTCGTAGCCCTAAATTCAAAACCGAAGAGGGTATTAACCTAGCTATTGAAAATTGCAAAAAATTTGGTTTAGAGGGTATAGTAGTTATCGGCGGCGATGGTTCGTTTCGTGGTGCAAGAGATTTATCCTTGCACGGAATTCCTTGTGTTGGTGTACCTGGAACTATCGATAATGATATAACCTCAACCGATTATACTATCGGTTTTGATACTGCAATGAACACAGTTGTGGAAATGGTAGACCGCTTGAGAGATACTGCGCAATCACATGCTCGTTGCTCTGTTGTTGAGGTTATGGGTAGGCATGCAGGTCATCTTGCCCTTCAAACAGGTTTAGCGGTCGGAGCAATTGCTACCTTAGTTCCCGAAGTACCTTGTGATATTGATAGTGTATGCAAAAAAATTGAGACAACACGAAAAACAGGTAAGCACCATTTTATTGTAATTGTTGCTGAGGGTGTAGATAAAGATGTTGACGATATCTCAAAAGAGATTGTGGCAAAAACGGGTGTAGATACAAGAACAACAATTTTAGGTCACGTTCAAAGAGGTGGCAGACCCACAGTTCGAGATAGAGTTATGGCAAGTTATATGGGTAATGCCGCAGTAGAACTTTTGAGCAAGGGTGTTGGCAATCGTGTTATTTGCTATCAAAAGGGCGAAATAATAGATATGGATATTTATGAAGCCTTGCAAATGGAAAAACCTTTTGATGTGGAAGGTTTTAGGATTGCTGATTCTATTTCTTTGTAAGTTATAATAAAAGCAAAAGCCGATGGATTCTAAAATGAATTCATCGGCTTTTATATTGGTTTACATTCTGGGAATTATAAGCATTCTAGAAGTTTTAACTATTTCTTCAGTTATGTGGTTTAGTTCAAATAGTTCGGTTCGGTTTGCTAAAAACTGTTTTGAAATATCCCATATATTTTCTCCTGCATCAGCGTAGTAGGCTATGAGTGCGGCGTCATTTGTTATAAGGCTTTCCTCGTCTACATCCAAATTGGAAATTAAGGAGATTGCACAGTTTTCATATATTGTAGCACAAATCATAAGCTCAATTTTAAATTCTATTTCATTACCTTCAATGGTATGATTACAAGATAGAATTTTAACATAGGGTTTACAATAGGGAGAAAAATGTTTTCCCTCTAAGCTCAAAGGATATTCAAAATCTATAATTCTTTCAAAAAACTCTGCGCCTGTTGGCGCCCCCTTAATTAAAGCACAGGCCGATATATTTCCTAAAAGTGTTATTTTATCGCTATCGAACCTCGATGATACTCTATTGGTTGAACACCATAAATCCAAAATTTCGTTTGCGCAACCATCGGGAATTGGAAACCGTTTTTTGCATAAAAAGCTTTCGTTTGTTTGCTTTATAATTCGGTTAAAAATAACATTATCCTCTTTGGCTGTTGTTTTATATTTTGTGGAATAAACATCAAACAAAACGGGAATTTCACTGTTGCATCTTGCTGAAACAGTAATATTCAGTTTGCAAACCGCCATAAAACTTCTACACTCACCGCTTTGCGATGTTCTTGCAGAAAGATTTAAACCACAAACCTCAACGTTTGCTTCACACTCGCAAAGTTCTGATATACCTACCATATCGATTACCTGATTAAAGGGGATGTCACAGGTATGCTTTTGTAGTTTGTTTTCATCAGAGCAGTAGCAAATATCAATTTTTAAATTACCCTTAACTATCACCTTATTGCTGATTATTTTGGTATCTGTAATAACAGCACAAGCGTCGCTTCTTATGATTCTATATATTGATGGCATATTTTGTGGGATAGAAAGCTCTTCATCAATTATAAGAGGCTTTTCAATAATACCCAGAGGCGTTGTTGCCTCGGTGGTTCCTTTTAATTGTTCAAAGCAGTCGCTATCAATATCCGAAATAATATTTTTTCTTTCTATTACAAATGCGTGTACGCAGAGCTTTACCGTGCCTTTAATGCTAAATCGCCTCTCGGTTACTGCACGGCAGGATAGTGTGGTGGCATCTGTAGAGATATCAAAACTAGCATTAACAAGCTTTTCACCTGCTTCAAAAAGTTTTTTAAAGGGAGTTTCATATTCTGCGGTATAAAGATTGTCTTCTGTATCCAAATATATAACAGAAAATCGTGCAACACCCTCCACCGATAATGCGTTTCCGCTTAATTGCTTTCCTGTTATAAATGGCGTTATCTTGCATTTTAATACGCTTTTAATTTCCCCTAAATAATCAGGGACAGTAAAATCCGTATCAAGCGGAAGTTCTGCATTTTGCTCTAAACAAATACGCTCAGTGGCAACCTCAAAATTAGTTATTTTATAATCCATACCTATCTCTCCTCAAATTCTCCTGTTTATTTTATTTTTATGAAGAAATGATATGTATTATGACAAAAAGGCAAACAGAACAGTCTGTTTGCCTTTTAAAATATAAATTATTTAGTTCGCTTTTCTTTTGAGGCTGGAGAGTTTGGAACGAATAGTTTGATTTTTCCGTTTTTATATAACGTAACAATGATAATAAGAATAAGCGGGAATACAAACATACCAACAAAGCCTATAAGCTTCAAACCGCAGAACATCGAAAGTAGGGTGAGTAACGGATGCATACCAACCTGGTCGCCGATTACTTTAGGTTCGGCAAAATTCCTTACTATCGTTATAACAACATATAATATTAAAAGACCTATCGCTTTCCATATATTGCCTGTTATTAGAGAAATCAATGCCCAAGGAATAACAATTGCGCCTGTACCCAAAACGGGTAGAATGTCTATAACGCAGATAATGGCGGCAAGCATAACGGCATTGCTTTGACCTATTAAAAGAAGTCCTATTGAAAGCTCGGCAAAGGTTATAATCATTAGTAGTAAATAACCCTTTAGCATTTTAATAAGATTTTTGCTGAAAATCTCTTTAACATCAATTATAGTTGACCAAATTTTACTAGGAGTATGGCGATAAGCAAATTTTATTATAGAATCATATCCGCTGGCAATATAACAACTTGCAACTACGGTTATTATGATGCTTATTAAAAGTTTTGGGGTGCCTGTTGCCGCACTTTTGGCTATTGTGGATAAGAGATTGGTTATAAATTTTGTAAGATTTTCAATAAGCGTTGATGGAAGATTGGTCAAAAAGGAAACCAGCTCATCAGGTGTAGAGGTTAATTTTTCACTTAAGGCGGCGTTAAAGTCATTTAATATATCAGTTATGGTTGGTATAATGCTTGGTAACAGTTTAACTATACTTGCAAGCCATTGATACAACAAAAAGCAAACAAAAGTTAAAACTGCTATAATTGCAAAATATGTGAATATAACAAAAAACACAGTAATAGGTCCTTTTGGAATGCGTGTTTTTCTGTTTATGGCTTTAACCGGTTTTTGAACAATAAAGCTAACGGCAATACCTATAACAAATGGTAACAAATAAACCGATAAGAATTTAAACAATATATAAATTATTGCAACAATAACAACAAAAAAAGCGATATCTATTAAAAATTTGCGTTTTGCTTCTGTTTGCACTAAATCACTTCCTCTAAAATTATACTACTATGATACTGTATTTTCGGCGTGGTATCAAGTGATTTTTTGAAATTTTCGTAAAATTGCACATTTATATTAAAAAAACATAAAAAAATTCTTACTTAAAGCTATTGAAATACTGAAAAAAGTGTGGTATAGTTAACTTTATAAAAACATATGTGCGTGAGTGGTGGACATATTTTGAAAGATACAGATTTGTTAATTGTAAAGTCAAATGTTTTGCCCGAAGTGTTTTTAAAAGTAATCGAGGCAAAGCGGATGTTAGCTGCCAAAAGGGTTAAAAGCGCAAGCGAGGCGGCACGATGCTGCGGCATTTCACGTAGCGCTTTTTATAAATATCGTGATGCGGTTTTTTCATATAGTGAGCAGGCAGGAAAAATAGTTAATATCTCTGCAGTGTTGGAGGACCGCTCGGGTGTGTTATCTACGTTTATAGCCGTTTTGGGCGAAATGAAGATAAACATACTCACCATAAATCAAGGTATGCCGTCTGACGGTGTTGCGCAGGTTACGGTTTCTTGTCAGGATGAGTTTAATATTTTAACTAATGATGTAATCGACCGTTTGACCAAGCTCGACGGAGTGGTAAATATTCATCAGGTATAAAAATTTGGAGGAAGATATATGTCAGTAATTAATGTTGCAGTAATGGGCCACGGTGTTGTAGGCTCGGGCGTGGTTGAGGTTTTGCTCGACCACGAGGAAAGCATAGAAAAAAGAGCAAAGAACAAAATAAATGTTAAATATATTCTTGATTTAAGAGATTTTCCGGGGCTTGATTACAGCGACCGCTTTATAAAGGATTTTGATTTGATTTTAAAGGATGATAGCATACGCGTTGTTGTTGAGGTTATGGGCGGTATACATCCTGCTTATGAATATGTAAAAGCCTGTTTGGAAAGCGGAAAAAGTGTTGTAACCTCCAATAAAGAATTGGTTGCCGCTTGCGGTGCAGAGCTTTTAGAAATTGCAAACGATAAAAATGTTAATTTTCTTTTTGAGGCAAGTGTTGGCGGCGGTATTCCCGTGCTTCGTCCTATTGCTCAGTGCCTTGCCGCAAACGATTTGTATGAAGTAACAGGCATATTAAATGGAACAACAAACTTTATACTAACCAAAATGATAAAGGAAAATATGTCATTTGAGGATGCTTTAAAACTTGCTCAACAGTTGGGTTATGCCGAGCGTGAGCCATCTGCCGATGTTGATGGTCACGATGCTTGTCGTAAGATTTGTATTTTGGCTGCTATTGCATTTGGTAAGCACGTTTATCCAAAACAGGTTCGCACAGAGGGTATTCGCAGTATAACAATTTCGGATACCGAGTTTGCAGATGCATATAATAGCGTTATAAAGCTTATTGGCCATGCAAAACTTTTAGACGACGGCAAGGTTTCGGCAGATGTTTATCCCGCTCTTATAAGCAAGGATAATCAATTATCAAGTGTTGATGATGTGTTTAATGCTATTATGGTTCGTGGTGATGCTATTGGCGATGTTATGTTCTATGGTAGAGGAGCGGGTAAGCTACCTACCGCTAGTGCTGTTGTTGCCGACGTTATAGATTGTGTTAAGCATTTGCAGGCAAGAAAATATCTTTCTTGGGATGACGGTAATGACGATTATGTTGTTGATAGCGGACTGGTAAATGTTAAACTCTATGTTCGCCTAGAGGCAGAGAATTTATATACTGCAAAGCAAAGCATAATTGGCGCTTTGGGCGATGTTACCTTCCTTGAAAAAGCCAATATGGGTAACGAACTTGCTTTTATCACTTCAACTGCACCCGAAAACGAGCTTAAGAAAAAAATTGCCGAGTTAAAAGATTTATCGGTAAAAACAGTTTTACATATAGTTGAGTAAACAATATAATTAAGGTAAAAATACCGTGATCCGAGCCAATTTCGGCTTTGATAGTTTTGGTGTTGCAACACAATTTACATTGAAGAATATGATGGTATTGATATAAAACAGACCAAACTAATACGGCATTAAGTATGGAGGAATAATTTTTATGGCACTAATTGTTAAGAAGTTTGGCGGTAGCTCGGTTGCCGATGCCGCAAGGGTTCAAAATGTTGCTCGAATTGTAACAGATGAATATAAAAAAGGCAACAATGTTGTGGTTGTTGTATCCGCTCAGGGCGACACAACCGATGATTTGATTGAAAAAGCAAAAGAGATAAATCCGCTTGGCGGCTCCAAAAGAGAGATGGATATGCTGCTTTCTGCGGGTGAGCAAATTTCAATAGCTTTACTTGCAATGGCTATTGAAAAAATGGGATTCCCTGTTGTTTCACTTCTCGGTTGGCAGGCGGGTTTCCAAACCGACTCTAACTATTCAGTAGCAAGAATTAAGCGTATTGAATCCGAGCGTCTTAAAGCAGAACTCGCACGTAGAAACATTGTTGTTGTTGCAGGCTTCCAAGGTATTAACAAGTATGATGATGTTACAACTCTCGGTCGTGGCGGTTCTGATACGAGTGCGGTTGCTATTGCAGCATCGCTTAAGGCAGACCTTTGCCAGATTTACACCGATGTTGATGGTGTTTATACTACTGACCCACGCAAGGTAAAAACTGCTCAAAAAATGGATGAAATAACATATGAAGAAATGTTAGAGTTAGCCACCTTAGGCGCACAGGTGCTTAATAACCGTTCGGTAGAGATGGCTAAAAAATACAATGTAGAGTTAGAGGTTCGCTCTAGCTTAGAATCTGATAAACCCGGTACAATAGTTAAGGAGACGGTAAAAATGGAAAAAATGTTAATTCGCGGTGTTGCTTGTGATAAAAACGTATCACGCATTTCAATTGTAGGACTTAGTGATAACCCAGGTACAGCCTTTAAGGTGTTCAACTCATTGGCACAGGCAAAAATAAATGTTGATATTATTTTGCAGTCTGTTGGCCGTGATGGCACTAAGGATATCACCTTTACAGTATCTAAGGACCAATGCAAAGAAGCTGTTGAGGCAGTTGAAAAAATGCAGGATTCTTTAAAATATACAAAGGTAGTTCACGACGAAACTGTTGCAAAGGTTTCAATTGTTGGCACAGGTATGGAAACTCACCCTGGTGTTGCAGCAAAAATGTTCGAGGCACTTTATGATGCTGACATCAATATTCATATGATTTCAACAAGCGAAATCAAGATTTCTGTTTTGATTGATGTTGATGAGGCAGACCGTGCAGTAACTGCAGTTCACGATGCATTTATTCACTAAAATTTAGTTAAAAATTTTACGCTCTGACCTATTTTGTCAGAGCGTTTTTCTTTACAAAGGGTTATTTTTTTGTTATAATAATCTAAATATTAAACGAAGGGGAGTGGCCATATGGAGAGGCAGTTAAGATGGATGCGTTTGGATAATGCGGCTAAAATTTATCCTGCGGCAAGAAGGCGCTCTTGGAGTAATTTGTTTAGAGTATCGGCTACTCTTAAAGAGGATATTGATGCGAGTGTAATGCAAAAGGCATTGGATTTAACGGTTAAAAGGTTTCCATCAATAGCGGTGCGTATTCGTAGGGGAATGTTTTGGTATTATCTTGAGGAGATAAAAAATGCGCCAAGAATTCAAAACGAATCTGCATATCCAATGCGACGTATGCCTTTTGATGATATCAGAAAATGTGCTTTTAGGGTTATTTGCCATAATAATCGCCTGGCGATTGAGTTTTTTCACGCCGTAACAGATGGTAATGGTGGTCTTGTTTTTTTAAAAAGTCTACTTGCCGAGTATTTGATTTTAAAATATAATATTTCGGTTTCTTTTTGCGATGGCATATTGGATATAAATGATGCTCCAACTAAAGAAGAAATTGAAGATAGTTTTTTAAAAAATGATGGACCTGTTAGTGCCAGCAGAAAAGAGGCAAACGCTTTTCAGTTAAAGGGCACAATAGAGCCCGATGGCTACTTGAATTTAATAACAGGCATTTTAGATGTAGATGAGGTTTTAAAGCTTTCTCATAAATATTCGGTTAGTCTTACTACATTTTTAGCATCTGTTATGATGCTAAGTATTGCTAATATTCAAAATAGACAGGGCAAAAAAAGAAACAGGCGTAAACCCGTAAAGGTTTTAATTCCCGTTAATTTAAGACCTGTTTTTAATAGCAAAACACTTAGGAATTTTGCACTTTATATTACCCCCGGTATTGATACAAGAATGGGTGATTACAGTTTTGAAGAAATTTTAAAGATTGTGCATCATCATATGGGACTCGAAAACACTAAAAAGCAATTGGCTTCAAAAATTGCTACAAATGTTCAAACCGAGAGAATGTTTATAGTTAAAATCCTGCCCCTTTTTATTAAAAACTTTGTAATGAAAATGGTTTTTAATATGGTTGGCGAGATAAAGTCGAGTATCACACTTTCAAATTTGGGTGCGGTTAATCTGCCAAATGAGATGATGCCCTTCGTTGAAAGAATGGATTTTGTATTGGGTCCACAGTCGGTTTGCCCTAATAACTGTGGAGTTATTTCATATGGAGGAAAGCTTCATGTAAGCTTTTTAAGGACTATTAAAGAGTCAACGCTTGAAAAAGAGTTTTTCGAGGTTTTAAAAAAATTAGGATTAAATATTAAAATCGAAAGTAATAGAAGGTGAGTTAATTGTATTGTGTTAATTGTGGCGTCGAGCTAGATTCGGCAGAAAAGGTATGCCCTCTTTGTAACACTGAGGCGTATCATCCAAATCTTCCAAAACAAAACGGCACAAAATTATATCCTGTAAATGAAGTGCCTATTTATGAAACACTTAATATTAAGGGAATATTGTTTTTAATAACGGTTGGTTTTTTTGCCTCAATTCTAATTACAACAATGTGTGATTTGGCGGTTAGCGGTAAAATATTATGGTCGGGTTATGTAACAGGCGGTTTGTTGCTTGTTTATAGTTCACTTATTATGCCTTTTTGGTTTAAAAGACCCAACCCCGTTATTTTTGTTCCTGTTAATTTTGCTGTTTTGATTTTGTATTTGCTTTATATAAATCTGGCTACGGGTGGAGGATGGTTTTTAAGCCTTGCCTTTCCTGTAACTTCGGCTATATGCCTTTTGGTAACCACTATGGTAACGTTATGTAAATATCTTAAAAAAGGTAGACTTTATGTTTTTGGCGGCGGTTTAATAGCCTTTGGTTTTATAACGGTGTTGGTGGAGTTTTTAATTGCAGTAACCTTTAAAATTGCATATGTTTTCCCTTGGTCGTTATATCCCTTAACCGCATTGTTTTTAATTGGTATGGCGCTTATTGTTATTGCTATCTCTAAACCGCTTAGAACATCTCTGAGAAAAAAGTTTTTTATTTAAAAGGTAATAAAACTATTTTTAAGGATAAACTAAAAATAAAGGTGTGATGAGTAGGGTGGCAGGTCAGGTTTTTGAAAGAATTTATAATGTAGTCAAAAATATTCCGCGTGGCAGAGTTGCAACCTATGGCAAGGTGGCTATGCTTGCTGGCAATCCCAGATGGGCAAGGGTGGTTGGCTATGCACTTCACGTTAACCCAAACCCTAAGATTATACCTTGTCACCGCGTTGTTAATCGCGAGGGTAAAACCTCGGTAGCATTTGCTTTTGGTGGCGAGGATATGCAACGCAAACTGCTTGAAGAAGAAGGAATAGTTTTTGAAAGTGATGGAACTGTTAACCTTTCAAAATATAGTATTTAATTTTTAGCCGCTTTTGAGGAATCAAAGGCGGCTTTGTAATATTCTTTTTGTTTTTTTCATATATTTTTAAAAAAATATATGGAGTGAAAAAGTAAATGGAAAATAATTATTACATAGAAAAAAGTGATAGTGTAGAAAATCAAAAGGCACCTCAAAAGATAATTAAAAAATTGGAGCCACATATGGCAATTATCGAGATGCAGTGTATTATTTGTATTTTGGTGGTTGCTTTTTGCTTGATAGTAAAATTGTTTTTTGGAAACTTTTTTTCAGAGTTAAAAGATTGGTATTCAAAAAATATAAATGTAGATACTAATATTTCTCAAGTTTTAGAGGAAAATAGTCAAAATAAAGCAAGTGGAGGTCCAATAGATAACACCGATGTAATGCAAACCACTGCTATAAAATCAAGCGACTATAATGATTTTATGTATCCTGTGTCTGTGGGGACAGTCAGTTCAAACTATGGATATAGAAATGACCCATTTACAAATAAATTAGCGATGCATAATGGTATAGATATTGCCGCAGAAAGCGGTAGTAAAATCAAGGCGGTTTTGGATGGAAAGGTTATAACCGCCGAGACAAACCACTCGGATTACGGCAATTATGTTATACTTGACCATAATGGAATTAAAACCTTGTATGCGCATTGCAAAAAATTAAAGGTAAAGGTTGGGCAAAGCGTCTCAAAGGGACAAACTATTGCTCTTTGCGGAAGTACGGGTCGGTCAACCGGCTCACATCTGCATTTTGAGGTTAGGGTGGGCGATACGCGAATTGACCCAACCCCATTTTTACTAGCGGCTAAAAATGATTAGTGTTAAGTTTTTTGGCGCCGAAATAAAGTTTTCGGTCGGCTTTTTTTGTGCCTTGAGCTTTATGCTATATGTTGATAAAACAGGAATGATGCTTTTAACCTTAAAAGCATCACTGTTTCACGAGTTCGGTCATATACTTGCTATCTATCTCTTAGGATTTGCTATTAAAAAAATCGAGCTAAGACTCGGTGCTTTTTTAATATGTGGAAATTTTGATTATAGTTTAAATCAAGAGCTTTTAGTATCTTTAGCGGGACCTCTTGCAAATTTAACTTTGAGTTTGATTTGTTGTTTTTTATATAAGGTTTTGAATTTTAAGACCCTAACCGAAGCCTTGCTAATGCTTGTAATGGGATTGTTTCATATGCTACCTATAATCGGTCTTGATGGCGGTACCGCACTGAAATGTATATTATTAAAGTTTTTTAAAACTAAAAATGTTTTGATAATACAAAAGATTATATCATTGGTTTTGATATTTGCTCTGATACTATTAGGGTTTGCCATTTTATTAACAACAAAAAACAACCCATCACTAGTTTTGCTTGGACTTTATCTGCTTTTTTGCTTTTTTATGGGTAATGATAAAAAACAACTGTTGAAATATTAAACAAAATGCGGTAAAATAATATAGCATGGAAAAGTGTGTTTTTCTTTTTAGTCGCGGAGGATGTTAAATGGATAATAAACAACTTGAACAGCTTTTTTTGACCGTTCAAAAGCCGGGTAGATATTCGGGCGGAGAGATGGGCAGTGTAATAAAAAATAAGGCGGATGTGGATGTTCGCTTTGCTTTTTGTTTTCCCGATACATATGAAATCGGTATGTCACACCTTGGTATGAAGATACTATACGGTCTTTTTAATGAGCGTGAGGATATATGGTGTGAGCGTGTATTTGCCCCTTGGATAGATTTTGAAGAGGTTATGCGTAAAAATAATATTCCTCTTTTTGCCATAGAAAGCCGCGACCCCGTTAGCGAGTTTGATTTTATAGGCTTTACGTTGCAGTATGAGTTGTCTTATACCAATGTTTTAAATATGCTTGATTTGGCTAATATTCCTTTGTTGGCAAGCGAGCGAAAATCTCTTACACCACTTGTTGTTGCAGGTGGTCCTTGCGCTTGTAATCCTGAGCCTTTGGCAGATTTTGTTGATATTTTCTTTTTGGGCGAGGGTGAAGAGGTTGATTTAGAGGTTATAGACCTTTATAAAAAATTCAAGGCAGAGGGTAAAACAGATAAAAAAGATTTTTTAAAACAAGCCTCTAAGATTAAGGGCGTTTATGTTCCTTCACTTTATGATGTTGAGTATGATGCAGATGGCAAAATAGTAAAATATATCCCAAAAGATGATGCACCCAAAGTGGTTGAAAAAAGAATAATGGCAGATATGGATAAATCATATTATCCTAAAAATGTTGCCGTTCCGTTTACCGAGATTGTTCACGATAGAGCGGTTATGGAGATTTTTAGAGGCTGTATTCGCGGTTGCCGTTTTTGTCAGGCGGGATTTATTTATCGCCCCGTTAGAGAAAAATCTCCCGATGTTATAAATGCTGAGGCAAAAGCGTTATGTGAGAACACAGGCTATGAGGAAATGTCACTTTCCTCGCTTAGCACCAGCGATTATACCGAGATTGAACCCCTTTTAAGTCAAATGATAGAGTGGACCGAAAAGGAAAAAATCAGTCTTTCCCTGCCATCACTTCGTATTGATAATTTCTCACCCGAACTGCTAGAGAAAATGAAGATGATTCGCAAAAGCGGTCTTACCTTTGCGCCCGAGGCGGGAACTCAAAGATTGCGCGATGTTATAAATAAAAACATCACCGAAAAGGATATACTCTCGACCTGTGAAACTGCATTTGCGGGGGGATATACCTCGGTTAAGCTTTATTTTATGATTGGTCTTCCAACCGAAACAGATGAGGATATTAAGGGCATTGCTGAGCTTGGTCAAAAAATTGTAAATCTTTATTATAGTATGCCAAACAGAACCAAAGGCAAGGGCGTAAATGTATCTATTAGTGTTTCTACCTTTGTTCCAAAACCATTTACACCTTTTCAGTTTTGTGCGCAGATAACCGAGGAGGAAATGCGCCGTCGTCAACAGCTTTTAAGGGATAGCGTTACAACTAAAAAAATATCACTTAGTTGGCACGATAGTAAAACAAGCTTTTTAGAGGGTGCGTTGGCGAGAGGCGACAGAAGAATGGGCAAGGTGCTGCTTAATGCTTTTAAAATGGGCGCCAAGATGGATAGCTGGGGCGAATGCTTTGATATTGAGCGGTATATAACTGCATTTAAAAAAGCAAACCTTACTACCGAGTTTTACGCTAATCGTGAGCGTGAAACAGATGAGGTTAACCCTTGGGACCATTTAGATTATGGAGTATCCAAGGAGTTTTTAATTAAAGAATATTCTTTGGCAAAATGCGCCTCCACCACACCTAATTGCCGCGAAAAGTGTGCGGGTTGTGGCGCCGCAAAGTATGGAAGGGGTGTGTGCTTTGAAAAACGTTAGATTGTTTTATAAAAAAAGCGGACTTCTTCGTTTTGCATCACACCTTGATATGAACCGGGTTATGACAAGACTGCTTAGAATGTCTAAGGTGCCGATATGGTATACCGAGGGTTTTAACCGCCATCCCTACATTACCTTTGCACTTCCTTTGTCTTTGGGATTTACAAGTGATTATGAGGTAATGGATTTTAGATTTGATGAGGACGATTTTTCTTTGGAGATGGCACAGAATTTGATTTCTGCAGTTTGCCCTGATGGTATAGAAATTCTATCTTTAAAAGAGCCTGTGTTTAAAACGGGGAAAATAGCCTTTGCAGATTTTGATATTACCTTTGAGGATTTTTCTAAAAAGGATATTGATTTGCTTGATAACTTTTTAAATCAAAAAGAAATTTTGGTTTCTAAAAAAACCAAGAGAGGCAACATAAAAGAAATGAACCTTGCCGAAAAAATAAATTTTCATAAGGTTTCGGCAGAGGGGAAAGATGCCGTTTTGACACTTCGTTTGCCGGCGGGTGGCGAAGATAATGTTAACCCCAAAATTTTGGTAGATAAATTTTTAGAGGATATTGATAAAACCAATATAGCATATTCCGTTTGCCGTAAAATGCTTTTACTTGCAGACGGCGCAAGGTTTGAATAGAGGTAGCTATTATGTTTAAATCGATGATAGTATTTTTAAAAGGTCTTTGGATAGGCGGAACTATGACCGTTCCGGGTGTTAGTGGCGGTTCTATGGCGGTCATCTTAAATATTTACGATAGATTGCTATCTGCTGTTGTAGGCTTTAAAAAGGAACCAAAGAAAAACTTTATGTTTTTGCTTAAGTTCGCACTAGGTGCAATATTAGGCTTTGTTGCTTTTTCAAAGTATATTTTGGTGCCGCTTATGACACTTTATCCAATACCCGTTAGCTTTTTCTTTTTGGGTGCGGTTGCAGGTGGCGCTCCTGTTATATTTAAAACGGCAGGGGTAAAAAAGGTTTCTGCAAAGTCGGTACTATATCCCATAATCGGAATTATTTTTGTTACGCTTTTGTCCTTGATTCCTGAGGGAATATTCACGTCAAATAACAATTCGTATGTTTGGTATGTTATAGCTCAGATTTTTGCGGGAATTTTAGTCGCACTAGCTATAATTGTGCCGGGTATAAGCGTTTCTCAAATGCTTTTAATGATGGGGATTTATACCGAAGTATTAAAAGCGGTAGATAACTTTGACATTTTGCCATTTATTCCGCTTGGTGTCGGCGCTATTCTTGGATGTCTAATTTTTGCAAAGATTATGGATAAGGCTATCGAAAAAAATCCCGAGGCAACATATTTAACTGTTTTTGGATTTTTGCTTGGTTCCTTGCCTGAGCTTTTCCCAGGTTTGCCTAAAGGTATGGGAATTATTACCTGCATAATAACCTTTATTGCAGGATTTTCGGCAATATACTTTTCGCAGTTTTTTGAAAACAAAAAATAAATCAAAAGAGGTTGGATTTTTAAAATCCAACCTCTTTTAAAATGCTAATTTTCCTTTTTAAATACTATCGCGGTGCGAGATGGTAGATAGCAGAAAAATCCGATTCTACCGTCTTTTGTTTTTGTCGCTTCATACTTTTGGGTTAGGCTAACGCGGTCAAAACCGCCGTATTTACCATCATCACTAGATAAAATGGGGGAATAAACACCTTCTTGTTCAACCGGTATAAAATAATTTTCAAAGGAATTAAAGGGATGAAAATTAAAGGCAAAGGCTAACTTTTTCTTGGTGTAGATTATAACATTATCCCCGTTATCAATCCACTGATTATTTGCCGTTTTAGATATTAACCGCTCTGATTTTAAAAGCTTTACCATATCTATATCAAAGTTTTGCAGATACTCATATCTGAGTAATTTGTTATCCGCTAAACTCCATTGCCTTCGGCAATAGTGATAACTCCATCCGTTACCCTCTCTTGGAAAATCAATCCATTCGGGGTGACCGAATTCATTACCCATAAAGTTGAGATATCCGTTACCAACAACGGTTGAGGTAATAAGCCGTATCATTTTGTGTAGTGCTATACCTCGGTCGATAACATAACTGCTACTGCCCTTGTTCATATGCCAGTACATATCGGCATCGCAAAGCCTAAATATAATGGTTTTATCACCAACAAGCGCTTGGTCGTGAGATTCGCAGTAGCCAATGCTTTTTTCCTTAGGTCGTCTGCTATTTAACTCATACCAAAGATTCCACATATCCCAATCTTCGTCTTTGTGCTCCTTGATAAGCTTTATCCAAAGGTCAGGCACACCCATTGATAAGCGGTAATCAAAACCGATTCCGCCATCCTTTATATCAATACACATGCCCGGCATTCCCGACATATCCTCGGCTATGGTGATTGCTTTTGGATTTATAGTGTGGATAAGCTCGTTTGCAAGTTGCAAATAGGTTATAGCCTCGGTATCGGTGTTAAGGGAGAAATACATATCATAATTAACAAAGGCACTACCAAGTCCGTGGTCGTGATATAGCATCGAGGTAACACCATCAAACCTAAATCCATCAAAATGATAAACTTCCATCCAGTATTTTAGGTTTGAGAGTAAAAAGTGCAAAACTTCATTTTTGCCGTAGTTAAAAAGCTTTGTATCCCAAGCAGAGTGGTAGCCTCTTGCACCCTCGTGGAAAAATTGATATTCTGTGCCATCAAATTTATTTAAGCCCTCGTTAGTGTTTTTAACGGCATGAGAGTGCACAACATCTAGCAAAACGGTAATGCCCATTTTATGAGCGGTGTTTATAAGTTTTTTAAGCTCATTTGCTTTACCGTATCTTGAACTAACAGCAAAAAAGTTAGAAACCTGATAACCAAATGAGCCATAGTATGGATGCTCCATAATCGCCATTATTTGAATGGTGTTATAGCCTAGTTTTTTTATTCTTGGCAAAATGTTTTCGGTAAACTGATTAAAACTGCTTACCGCACCCTCTTCACCCGCCATACCAATATGGCACTCATAAATAATAGGGGATGAGGTTGGCTTAAAGTTACTGTCTGTCCAATTAAAATCATCAAAAAGAGTATCGTCTAACTCAGCACACCAAGAGTGATTAAAGGGGTCTTGCACAACGCGGGTAGCGTGGGTTGGTATACGGCGCATAATTTCGCCATCTTTTATAACAACAGTTTGGATTTTTTGCCCGATTTTAAGTGAGTCTTTGCCCTTAATTTCAATTTCAAAAACTCCGTTTTCGAGTTTTTTCATAGGGCAGGAATATATATCCCAACCATTAAAATCGCCCGTAAAAAACAAAGCCTCTGCCGAGGGCGCCCATTCACGATACACCCAACCATCATTTGTTCTCAGTATGCCAAAATATTTATATCCGTTTGCAAAATCTGTTAAGGAATCATTGTTTTTTAAAAGTTCGCTTTTTTTAGCACTGTATGAATCCATACGGTGCTTTATAGCATCTTTATATGGAGTTAAATAAGGGTCTATTTTGATTATTTTATATTCCATTTGCTAACCTCCAAAAGCAAGATTCTCTATATATTAACTTTATTATATTTAAAGCAATTTGTCAACCGAATTTTGTCGTTTTAGGAGGTGGTTAATTTTTTTATAATATTTTATATCTTTTTAATTCTGATAGGTTTATTATATTTTTTTGCAAATTCAATCATTGATTTTGTGCCTTTGCTTTTATAATCCCAAAAACATATAACATAATCACTTATTTCTGCCATTTGCCTATTACGTCTTGGCCCTGCGCTTTTACCGTATGTTTTCCAATCGGCAGGGAGCTTTTCAACCTTAAAACCATTTTGAATTGCATATCGTTCTCCAATGGTATCGGCACCACTTGCACAACCCGAAACGATAACTATATCATTTGTTTTTCGTATATTAGATAGACAAAAATTAATATAGGTTTTTGCTTCATCATAATTATTATAATCTCTGCATCCCGCAATCACAACTTTTTTGATGGGTAATTTATTAAACATATATGCACCTCGATAAAAAAAGCACACCCCGAAGAGTGTGCCGAAAAAGTGTCCTCGGTTAGATTACCACATCACACCGACACTATTTACCCACATAGGAGAATAGAGAGAACACCTTTTACCAAGGTAGTGTTCTCCTAAAAGCAGATAAATAGTCTGTTATAATTAAACTGTGATGTGGTATGTTAATGATACCATATAAAAAAACAAAAATCAATACAGACTTTTACTTAAATATATATACCAAAATAAAAAAAGCACACCCCGAGGAGTGTGCCGAAAAAGTGTCCCCTCAGTTTGTTGCGACGCAAACCGACTCCAACGAAGGATAAGGGGAACACCTTTTACCAAGGTATTTCCCCCCTCGTTAGAGCCAATTATTAAGTTTGCGTCGCATATTGATTTTACCACATAAAAAAACAAAAATCAATATGTGTTTTGCCTTGGCTTTTTGTCTAGTTATCCTTTTGCAGAGATAGTAGGGAGATTTGATAAATTATCGTTTTCATTCTCGTTTGGTATTGCTTTAAGGTATTCGGTATCTCCTCTATGAGCTATGCCGACACCTGCGATTTCGCCCTGCTTTGCAAGTTGCACCGCCTGTTCTTTTGAAATAATGCTTTGGTTAGACAACTGATATCCTGTTATTCTTCCCGAATGCTTAACAAGTGCGATAATTTTTTGAGCGTTTTGCTTTGGGGTTGGGATTTGGTCAAGTGTGTTTTTTACAATATCTGATGAATTCATTTTTACCACTCCTTTTTAATTAGTAATGCCTAAAAATTATGTGTTTATTCCAAAACAAAAGCACCCAAGTTTTTGAACTTGAGTGCTTTAAAATTAAATTTTAAAAAGATTTTTTGCATTTTCAAGTGATGCTTTTAAAACCTGCTCTATACATATGCCTTTAATCTCGGCAACCCTCTCGGCAGTGAAAAAAATCAAATCACTTGTGTTGCGTTTGCCTCTAAATGGCTCGGGTGCAAGGTAGGGAGCATCGGTTTCAAGTAAAAGTCTGTCAAGTGGCAAGTCTTTAATAACCTCCACAGTTTTGCGGGCGTTTTTAAAGGTTGCAACACCGCCAATACCGATATACATGCCAAGCTTTAAAATTTCTTTTGCCATTTCGTTACTGCCCGAAAAGCAATGCAGAACACCGCTCGGTTTAGTCGATTTTAAAATATCAAGAGTGTCCGCGTGGGCTTCTCTGTCGTGGATAATAACGGGGAGTGACACATCCTTAGCAAAGGCTAATTGGTCTTTAAACCAAATCTTTTGCACTTCAGGAGAATGAGTATCCCAATGATAATCAAGCCCGATTTCGCCAATGGCAACAACCTTTGGCTTTTTTATAAGAGTGGCTAATTTGTCAGGCTCAAAGTTTTTGGCTTTGTAAAGGTCCTCGGGGTGAACACCAACGGCGGTGTAAAATATACCAAACTGTTTTGAAAGCTCTACACATTTGTTAGATGACTTATAATTAACACCACAGTTTATAATCCCTGTAACACCGTTTGCTTTCATTTTTTCTACTACTTCGGGCAAATCACTTGCAAAGGCTTTATCATCATAGTGGGCGTGTGAGTCAAAAATCGGATAAAGGTTAGGGTTTATTATTTCCATCTTATTACCTGATTTTTGAACCTGCGGGAACATCCTCAAGGAATATTACCTTAACATCATTTTCGCCAACATCTGCCGCAAGAATCATACCATTGCTTTCAACACCGCAAAGTGTGGCGGGTTTTAAGTTAGCAACAACAATAACGGTTTTGCCTAAAAGCTGGTCGGGTGAGTACCAAGGAGCAATACCCGAGGCAACAGTTCTTGGAGTGCCGCTACCATCATCAAGAGTAAGTTTTAAAAGTTTTTTAGCCTTTTTAATTGGCTCTGCCGCGGTGATTTTTGCCGCCTTAAGCTCAACCTTTGCAAAATCATCAATAGAGATTTGCTCCATTGTTACGATATTTTCTTTTTGAGCCTCGGCAATCTGTTTTTTACTTTCCTCTGCAAGTTCTGCTAAAACCTTTTCGGTATCAATTCTTGCAAACAAAGCGGTAGGCTCTGTAACTGTAAAGCTATCAGTAATACCAAAGGTTAAATCGTTAAGTTTTATTTCGTCGATAAGACCTAATTGTGTACGCATTTTTTCACAAGTTTCGGGAATGATGGGATAAAGCAAAATGCTGAGCATACGAATACTCTCCAAAAGATTATACATAACACCTTCTAATCGGTCTTTTAAAGCCTCATCCTTTGCAAGAACCCAAGGTGTAGTTTCATCAATATATTTATTGCAACGCTTAGCGATAGACATAATAGAGTCAACCGCCTCGGCATTATGATAAATATCCATAAGTGTGCTACAACGCTCTACCGACTTTGTTATTGTGTCAACTAGGTCGGTATCAAACTCGCCCTCTAAAGCCTTTTTGCAAACCTTACCGCCAAAATATTTGTTTGTCATAGCGATACTGCGGTTTACAAGGTTGCCTAAGGTATTTGCGAGGTCGCTGTTGTACTTGGTGATAAATGCCTCGTGGGTGATGTTACCATCCTGAGCAAAAGGCACTTCGCTAAGCAGATAGTAACGAACTGCGTCGGTACCAAAACGAGCGGCAAGCTCGTCGGCATAAATTACATTACCCTTTGATTTGCTCATTTTATCATCGCTGAACAAAATCCAAGGATGACCAAGCACCTGCTTGGGTAAAGGCTCACCAAGAGCCATAAGTATAATTGGCCAATAAATAGTATGGAAACGAACAATGTCCTTGCCAATAACGTGCAGGTCGGCGGGCCAAAGCTTTTTGTATTGCTCGGTACTACCATCGGGATGATAACCGATACCTGTAATATAGTTGGATAAAGCATCTATCCAAACATAAATAACGTGACCGGGGTCAAATTCAACCGGAACGCCCCATTTAAAAGAACTTCTGGAAACACATAAATCTGCAAGACCGGGTTTTAAGAAGTTATTTATCATTTCATTACGGCGAGAATCGGGCTTAATAAAATCGGGGTTTTGCTGGTAGTATTCCATAAGTCTGTCGCCATATTTTGAAAGCTTTAAAAAGTAGGATTCTTCTTTAGAATCTATAACCTCTCTGCCACAGTCGGGGCATTTGCCGTCAACAAGTTGCGATGGGGTAAAAAACGATTCACAAGGAACGCAGTATTTACCCTCATACTGACTTTTATAAATATCACCCTGATTATAAAGCTTGGTAAAAATCTTTTTAACGGCATCCTCGTGGTCGGCATCAGTGGTGCGTATAAACTTATCATAGGTAACATTCATACTATCCCACACGAAGCGGATTTGATTTGATACCTCATCAACATATTCCTTAGGGCTAATGCCTTTTTCGGCAGCCTTTTCGCCGATTTTTTGACCGTGCTCATCAGAACCGGTTTGAAAGAATACATCATAACCCTGCATTCGTTTATATCTTGCAATCATATCGGCTAAAACGATATCATAAGTATTACCAATATGTGGTTTGCTAGAAGTGTATGCGATTGCTGTGGTTAAATAAAATTTTTTGTTTTCCACTTGAGATAACCTCCATAAGAGAACATATTTATATTAGTATAACAATTTTTCCAGTCTTTTACAAGAGCAAAACATCAAAAAACAATATTATCTTGAAAACTTTTTAAAATATGGTACAATATAAATATTCAAATTGTGTTTAGGAGTTAATATGTCTATTCTTTCTGTAAACGGACTTTCAAAAGAGTTTGCTGATAGAACCCTTTTTAAAAATGTTTCCTTTTCGGTTGAAAAGGGGGATAAAATAGGTTTTATCGGCGCCAATGGTGTTGGTAAAACAACTCTTTTTAAAATAATTATTGGCCAACTGCAGTCCACAAAGGGCGAGGCGGTTCGTTTGGCGCACCTAAAAATAGGATATCTTGAGCAACATGTTTGCAAGGGTGAAACAAAGACTGCTTTTGAAGAAACACTTACGGTTTTTGACCATCTTAAAAAAATGGAAAATGAGCTTGATGAGATTAACGCAATGTTGCTTACCAATAGCGATAAAAAGCTTATCGAAAAACAGTCTTTGCTCACCGAAAAATTTCAAAATGAGGGCGGTCTTACATATATAAGTCTAGCAAAAGCGGTGCTTACGGGTCTTGGCTTTTCAAAAGAAGAAATTGAACTACCTGTTTCGGCTTTAAGCGGTGGTCAACGCTCAAAAATCGGTCTTGCAAAACTGCTACTTTGTGATAACGATTTAATATTATTAGATGAGCCTACAAACCATTTGGATATTGAGTCTATAATATGGCTTGAAGAGTTTTTGCAGTCCTTTAGCGGTGCTGCTATTATAATATCTCACGACCGCTTTTTCTTAGATAAAATAACCACAAAAACAATGGAACTCGAAAACCAAAAAATCTATTTTAGTAACGGCAATTTCAGCCGATATTTAGAACTTAAAGAGGAACGTTTAGAGGCTGAAAGGCGCGACTATGAAAACAAGGCTAAGGAAATCAAAAGAATTGAAGGCATTATCGAGCAACAACGCCGTTGGAATCGAGAAAAGAACATAAAAACGGCAGAAAGTAAGCAAAAGCAGATCGACAGAATTGCCGAAACAATGCATAAGCCCGAGAGTGAAACGCATAAAATCTCAATTAAATTCCCCGTAAAAAGCACAAGCGGAACAACCGTTTTAACGGTTGATAATGATAGGCTTGACTTTGGCGACACAAACCTTTATAAAAACGCTTCCTTTACTATTAAAAGGGGAGAAAGGGTGTGTCTTATTGGTCCTAATGGGGTTGGCAAATCATCACTTTTAAAGCGATTGGTTTCGGGCAAGTATCCCGAATCGTTTTTAAGGGGAGTAGGGGTAATGGTAGGCTATTTTGACCAGTTTCAAGATGGTCTAAATTCAAGATTAACCCCTTTTGATGAAGTGCATAATGCCTACCCGTTTATGACAGACACTTCGGTTAGAAATGCACTTGCCGCCTTTGAATTTAAGGGTGATGATGTTTTCAAGAAAAACGAGTCACTAAGCGGTGGTGAACGTGCTAGAGTTGCACTGTGCAAATTAGTGCTTTCGGGAGATAACTTTTTAATTTTGGATGAGCCTACAAACCATTTGGATTTATATTCGAGAGCGGCTTTGGAGGATGCCTTAATGGGTTATGAGGGAACCCTATTTATAGTGTCGCATGACCGATATTTTATAAATAAAATCGCCGATAAAATCGTTGTTTTAAAGCCTTGTGAGACCATAACAATTAACGGCAATTATGATGATTATTTGTCTTTTGTAGAAAAAAACGCGGTAAACGAGCAGACGGCGGATATTAAGTCGCCCGAACCTTTTAAAAAAGGCAAGGAGGAGTATTTAAATAAAAAGAAGCTACGTTCAGAGACCGCAAAACTCAGAACTCTTGTTTCAAAATGTGAAAAGGATATCAGCGTTCTTGAAGATGAAATAGAAAACATCAAGAAAGATATTTCACAAAACGGGAGTGATTATGAACTTTTAAACGACTTAACCAAAAGGCTTGAGGAATGTGAAACCCAGTTGCTTTTAAAAATGGATGAGTGGGAAATCGCATCGAATAACCTTAGTGAAATAGAAAATATGTAGATAAAAAACGAGCGAACATTGTTCGCTCGTTTTGCTTTTATTCTTCGTAACCGTTGGGGTTATTATGTTGCCAACGCCAACTGTCCTCGCACATTCTTTCAACTGAAAATTTAGCCTCCCAACCTAAAAGCTCTTTAGCTTTTTTGGGGTCTGCATAAACCTCGTCGGGGTCACCCGGACGGCGTGGGTCAATAACAAAGGGAATTTCAACGCCCGATGCCTTTTCAAAAGCATCTTTAAGCTGCAAAACGCTTGTGCCGTTGCCTGTGCCGAGGTTTATAGCCTCACAGCCTGTGGCTTTAAGCACCCATTGAACCGCCTTTACGTGACCTTCTGCAAGGTCAACAACGTGAATGTAATCACGAACACCTGTGCCATCAACCGTATTGTAGTCGTTGCCAAAAACGTGCAATTTTTCAAGTCTGCCAACCGCAACCTGAGAAATATATGGCATAAGGTTGTTAGGAATACCTTTTGGGTCCTCACCGATAGTTCCACTTTCATGTGCGCCGATAGGATTAAAGTAGCGAAGTAGAGCAATACTCCATTCATTATCACTAACAAAAAGGTCTCTAAGAATTTCTTCAATAAATAGTTTTGTTCTGCCGTATGGGTTAATTGAACCGATGGGCATATTTTCTGTTAGTGGCATAGTTTTTGCAACGCCATAAACGGTTGCCGAACTTGAAAACACAATCTTTTTAACACCGAATTTACGCATAACATCGCATAAAACAAAGGTGCTTACAAGGTTGTTATCATAATATTCTAAAGGAATCTGCACCGATTCACCAACCGCTTTAAGACCTGCAAAATGAATAACAGCTTCGATTCTATTTTCTTTAAAAATATTTTCTAAAGCCTCACGGTCGCGGACATCTGATTCATAAAATTTAATGTTTTTGCCTGTGATTTTTTCAACGCGGTCAAGTGACTCCTTGCGGCTATTGGAAAGATTATCAACAACGATAGGGTCAATACCTGCTTCACATAGAGAAATCAATGTGTGACTGCCGATATAACCTGCACCACCTGTAACTAAAACTGACATTTAAAAGGTCTCCTTTGATTACTTCATTTTATTCATAACCAATCCGGTTATAAGTTTGGGATAAAAATAGGTTGATTTTTGAGGCATTTTTTGACCTGCTTTGCCAACCTCGGCGATTTGTTCAACCCTTGTAGGATTAAGAAGAAATGCACAATTTGCACCCTCATTAACAGCGGTGGTTGCCTCGTCAATATCGCGTGTATAACGCAGATTGATTTGTTTTGCCATATTTTCTTTGTCGATACCTAAAAGTTTTTCTAAAATAAGGCTATGTAAAACAGTAACATCTAAATTTCTTAAGGATTTATGAGTATCAGGCAAAAGTTCTTTCAAGGTAGGAGTTGTTTTAAGAGTCATTAAATAGTATCTGCCATCTAAATAAACACCAAACGAAATTTTACCTGCGTCATATTCGGATTTTAGATTTTTTTCTAGACCCTCTTTGGTTGAAATTTCACCAACGTGGAAGTAGTTCCTTGCCGAAATAAGCATTTGTCTGCCGTCAAACTCACTTAGAGAGTGAATTATACGATGGGTTGGAAAAACAACAAGTCCGTCGCTCTCCATTGGCACTAGCATCATCATAATGTATTCGCTATCGCTATTTTCGGTAGCGCCCTTTTGACGCATATAATCACGATATCTAAGGCCTGTTTCATATCTATGGTGACCATCGGCAATAAATAGGCATTTGTCTTCAAACTTCTCGCTAAAACTAGCTGTTTTGTCTGCAAGCCACAAGCTGTGGGTAACGCCCTCATTGTCGGTGAAGGAGTGAACGGGAGTGCCACTTGCAATACTATCAAATTCGTTTTGGATACCGCTCTCACCGTCTTCAAAAAGGCAGTACACCTGACTAAAATTGCAACCGGTTGCACACATAAGGTTAAAACGGTCTTCCTTAGCAGCAGAAAGTGTGTTTTCGTGCGGAATTACAACACCTTCGCTAAAATCTGTTAATTTAACGCGGGCGATTAATCCTTTAAAACTGTATTCGGTGCCATCAACCTCGAATTTTTCTTCATAAATATAAAAGGTTTCCTCGTCATCGGTTTTAACGGCTCCATCATCGAGCCAGTCGTTTAAAACTTCGCCTGCAACCTTGTAAACATCCTCACCCTCGCGCGGAAGTTCTAATCTAATAACATTATGAGGATTTGTTTTTAAAAAGTCTTGGCGCTCTGTCTCGCTTATAATATCATATGGTGGGCAAACAAGCTCGTTTATTTTACCTGCTTTATCGGTAAAACGAAGCGCCTTAAAAGGTTTAACAATAGCCATTTTCATCTCTCCATTTACACTTGCTAAAAGTATAGTTATATTTTACTAATATAATCATATTACATTTTACAACGATTTTGGTAATTAGTCAACAACAAAGGCCTAAATAAAATATGAAAAATAAATTATTTTTATTTAATATGTTGTAATACTTGCTTTTTTTTGTTCATATCATTAAGTAGTAAAAAACGGAGGAATCTTAAAATGAAAAATGTATATTTAATTGTAGTTGTATCCTTGACTGTATCTTTTTTACTAATGCCTTTGTTAGCGGTAGATAAGGTTGATAATATAAAAAAAGAAACATCATCAAAAGGGACAAGCAGTGAAAATAAAGAAAATCAGCAAACCGATGGCAACTTTAAAATATATCTGCCTGGCAGTAAAAAGGTTGTAACAGTTACACCCGAGGAATATTTAATCGGGGTGGTTGCGGCAGAAATGCCGGCGCTCTATCACGAGGAGGCACTAAAGGCTCAAGCGGTTGCGGCATTTACATATGCGTATCGAAAAAAGCTTAGCATAGCCGAGGGGGAAAAATATCATCTTTCGGCTGATTCTACAGTTGACCAGGGTTACATAACAAAGGCTGAGCGTAAGAAAAAATGGGGCGAAAAATTTTCGGAATATGAGGCTAAGATTAAAAAATCGGTATCGGCGGTTAAAGACCTTATAATAGTTTATGATAATGAGCCAATTTTGGCGGCATACCACGCAATTTCATATGGAAATACCGAGGATGCAAAAAACATATGGCAAAAGGAGTATCCATATTTAAAGTCGGTTAGCAGTATAGGGGATTTACTAGCGCCCGAATTTTTAAGCGAGGTAAAAATCCCTATATCTGAGTTCAAAGAAAAAATAAAAAAAATGGGCGTAACAACAAAGGAAGAAAACGGTGCAGCATATATAGGCAAAATAGAAAAAAGCAAGGCGGGTACTGTGCTTAAAATAGCAATCGGCGATAAGACCTTTACAGGTGCCGAAATTAGAAATGCGTTTGAACTCCGCTCCTCCTCTTTTGATTTGATTTTTAAGGATGATATTTTTATTTTTTCGGTGGTAGGATATGGTCATTCGGTTGGTATGAGTCAGTTTGGAGCGGATTATATGGCAAAGCAGGGGAGCAGTTATACTGAGATTTTAAAAACGTATTATACAGGGGTGGATATTGTAAAATCAACAAAAATTGAAAAATGACAATATACATATAAATACTTGCAAAACATAGCTATTTGGTATATAATGACAAAATCAAATATTTGATTTTGGGAGTTAATATTATGGGGGATAATTTAATACAAAAAAGCGAGTATGATGTTATCGTTGTGGGCGGTGGTGTTGCAGGTGTTGCTGCGGCTGTTGCGGCTTCGCGAAACGGCGCAAAAACTCTGCTTTTGGAAAAAGCCTGTATTTTAGGTGGTCTTGCTACACTAGGTCTCATAAGCTGGTATGAGCCGCTTTGTGATGGCGAAGGCAAACAAATGATAAGCGGTATTGCAGAGGAACTTATTAAGCTTTCAATAAAATATGGTCCTGAAAATTTACCAAAAAAATGGGGCGGAGAGGGTAAAAATCCAATCCATTATGAAAGATATGCAACTAGATTCTCACCAACTATTTTTGCTATTGCTATGGTTGATTATTTAAAGCAAAATAATGTTGATTTGCTTTTTGATGCGCTTGCAACATATCCAAAAATGGAGAATGGTGTAGCAAAGGGCATAATCGTTGAAACGGTAGGCGGAAGTGAATTTTATCCAACCAAGATGGTTATTGATGCAAGTGGTACTGCTGTTATTTGCGATAGAGCAGGTATACCTACCGAGATAGGTGAAAATTATTTTTCCTATGTAACACACGATATCTCTAAGGAAAGTGCTGATAAAATATCCGAAACCAATGATTTTGCAAACGGTCGTAAATGGCGCGGAATAGGTAGCGACCTTGCGGGTAATGGTCATCCCGAAAACTTAAAAACACTTCACGGTGTTACGGCAGAGAATGTAACACAGTATATGATGCTTGGTGCAGAGGCGGTTTTAGAACGCTTGAAAAAAGAGGATAAAGATAGTCGCGATATAATGAAAATTCCGGGTATGCCACAGTATCGTAAGATTCGTAGAATAGTTGGCGAATATGAATTTTTGGGTACGGAGGATGATGTTAAGTTTGATAACGCGGTAGGTTCGTTTGGCGATTTTAGAAAACCCGGTAGGCATTTTCAACTTCCGTATACCGCACTTTATAACAAGAACTTCCCTAACATATATGCAGCAGGTAGAATAATTAGCGCTACCGGCGAGGGATGGGAGATAACACGAGTAATACCTGTTGCCGCATTTACGGGAGAAGCGGCAGGAACAGCGGCGGCACTTTGCGTGAAAACAAAAGCAAACGCCAATACACTAGATGTTAAGGTGTTACAATCCACCTTAAAACAGGCAGGAAATTTGTTTGAATAATCTTAAAGGGATGTTGTTATTCCAACATCCCTTTAATTTATGTGAAGAATAAATCACTATTGCATTTTTAAGGTTTAAATGTTAAAATACTCTTTGTGATTTAATTTTATATTTCCGCCCGTAGCGAAGCTGGATATCGCAGCAGATTCCGATTCTGAAGGTCAGGGGTTCAAATCCCTTCGGGCGGGCCAAAAAATTCGACAAGTCGAAACTTGTCGAATTTTTTTATCCATTGCGAAAGCAATGGTATATCAGCAACGATAGCGTTGCTATTGTTGTATCTCATCAGTCTGTAAGGACTGTATATCATCACGCGAAGCGTGTATCAAATAATTTTCGCAATGATGATATACAGAACTTCGTTTTGATGATATGCAATTCCTACGAAATTGATGATATACAACGGCAAAGCCGTTGATTTAATATGTAGCGGTTCAACCCACAACTTAAAAAGCAAAATAGCACCTGATTCCAAACTTGGTTTTAGGTGCTATTTTATAATATACTCTATTATTTCTTTTATATCGCAATTAAGAGCAATACAAATTCTTTCTAAAACAAAACTGTCGTATCTTTTTACTTTATTTTTATAATAGTTGTCAATAATTTGATATTGAATACCCGTGCGTTTTGCAAGTTCATATCGGCTTATGTTGTATTTATCAAGAGCTTTATCTAAACATATCCTAACCACATAATCACCTCTTAAATATATTTTAATGAATATATATATTCCCTTGACAATTCGTTTAATAGAGTTTTTTGTGCGGTTTTGCTAGACTTGCAAAAGCAATGGCATATCATCATTTATTTGTATTCATATTTTTGCATCCTTTTGATTTTGCAATCTATATTTAGATGGAGAAACTAAAAATTCACCTTTAAAAGCTCGTGCAAAGTTTGAAAAATCATTAAATCCTGATGCATAGCATATTTCGGTGGTTGAAATATCACTTATTATTAAAAGCTTAGCGGCATAGTTTAAACGTAATGAAGAAAGATAAGATTTAAAACTAGTATTCATTTTTTTGCCAAAAACAGTACTGAAATATGTTGGAGACAGTCCAACATATTTGCTAATCTGCTGTAATGTGATTTGGTTTTTAAAATTCAGGTGCATATAATTAAGTGCTTTTAAAATTGGAGCGCTTTCCATTGATTCGTTAGTCTTTGAAAAATTACGCACGATATCAATCAAAATGCAGTTAACAAGCCGAGAATATTTGTTAAAATACCACTTGTCATTTATAGATGCTTCTTGAAGAAGTAATTTAAAGATTGTATCGGGATAATTTTGAACTACTGCGCTTGAGGGCAATAAAGAAATCAGCTTTGATGAAATAAGTTCATCCCCAAAGGCTAGGTTTATTATAGAAAGCGGTGAGTGAACATCTATTTTCTCAAAATCAACGGGAGACAAAAACAAGAGAGTATTAGGGGTTAAATCATAGGCTTTGTCATTGATATAAACGGTGCCGCTACCCGATGTAACATATTCGATTTCATAAAATTCATGCCAGTGAATATCAATGTCACAGTTTAGGATATGTTGGTTGAAAAAAATTCCAGATTTATCAAGAATTTGTTGTGTTTTTCTATGTATATCCTTCATCAATCCACCTTCTTAAAATAGTGATATTTTTAATTAAGTATAACATTGAACATAAAAAAACACAACTGATTTTTCGAGATATAATCACAAAATGTTTTTTAATCTAAAATTTTGCAAGTATTTTCGCAAAAAATGTGTAGTTCGAAAAACTTGAGTAGATTATAATTGTAAATAACGAGTTTGCAAAAGATGCTTGTATATTTTAAAAAAGGAGTTTGGAAAAATGAGTTATTTAACAGAAAACATTTTACCTTTTTGGCTTGAAAATTCTATAGATTATAAAAATGGAGGCATTTTTACTTGTTTGGATGAAGATGGCAGTATTTACGATTATGAAAAAAGCGTTTGGTTTCAGGGAAGAGCACTTTACATATTTTCCTTGGCTTATAATGAGGTAGAAAAAAATCCCGAATATATAAAAGCTGCAAAGGCAATTTATAACTTTTTGCCAAAGTGCACAGACCAAAACGGAAGAATGGCATTCACGGTTACTTCTGAGGGCGAGTATATACAAAAACGTCGCTATTATTTTAGCGAAACCTTTGCGGCAATAGGGTGCTGTGAATATTGGCTTGCTACGGGTGAAAGCAATGCTAAAAATATGGCAGAAAAATATTTTGACGTGGCATACGGGATTTATAAAAATCCTGAATTAACCATAGCAAAATTCAACCCCAAAACAGCACCCTATCATTCCTTATCACCTGCAATGATATTGCTTGCTACTGCACAGGTTTTAAGAAAAATAAATAAAGAAAAATACGATGCAATCGCTAAGGAAATGACTTCGGAAATTTTACTTCATATTACCGAATATGGTCTGCTCGAAAATGTTGGTCTAGACGGAAGCTTTATTAACACCGCAACAGGAAGAATAGTTAACCCTGGCCACTGTTTAGAGGCGGCGTGGTTTTTAATGGCAGAAGGTCAGTACCAAAACGACTCTAAACTCCTTGAAATCGGCAAAAAAATCATTGATTATTCAATGGAATATGGTTTAAAAAGCGGCGGTATCATAGCGTTTTGTGATTGTTTGGGTAAGCCGGCAAAAGCATTGGAATGGGATATGTATCTCTGGTGGCCACAGTGTGAGGCTATGATAGCTAATTTAATGGCATATAAGATTTTTGGCGAACAAAAATATCTTGATAATTATATGCAGATAAAAGATTTTGCGTTTTCTAATTTTGCTGATGATAAAAACGGCGAATGGTATGGTTATCTCCACTATGATAAAACTGTGGCTAACCGACTCAAAGGTAATATTTTCAAAGGTCCATTTCATTTGCCCCGTATGCTTATTTTGATAGAAAAAATTGAAAAAGGCGAACCACTTGTATAAAAAGGAGTTGAAGAATATGATAGGACCTATTACAGGAACCTTTATTGATGAAATAACTTATGATATTCCGTCATCAAATTGGAGCCGCGAAGAGTGGAAAAAAGATTTGGATAATATGAAAGAAGTGGGTATTGATACCTTGATTTTTATCAGAGGCGGTTTTTATGGAAAAACCATTTACCCATCTGAGTATTTTAAAACAAAGTATGCCGAAGATTTTGCAGGTTTTATTTTAAATGAAGCTACTAAGAGAAATATGAAAGTCTATATGGGACTTTATATTTCTACTATTGATTGGAGCGGCGGCGACGCGAAAAAGGAGATAGAATTCAATAAGCATTTTATAGATGAGGTTTATTCAAGATATAAGGATATACCCTCCTTTGCGGGTTGGTATATCCCGCAAGAAACCAGCAAAAATGAATTGAATATTACCGATGTAATGAATGGTTTATCTTATCTGTGCAAAGAGAAAAACCAAAACATGCCGGTTATGATAAGTCCTTTTTTTAACACTCCTGTTACAGATGGCGATTTTAGTGTGGAGCATCATTATTATGAGTGGCATAATATATTTTCACAATGTGCAAAGCAGATAGATATTTGTGCCTTTCAAGATGGTTCGGCGCCATTTTGCGATATGCGTGATTATTTTGTTGCCACCAAAAAACTTTGTGATGAGTTTGGTGTAGAGCATTGGGTTAATACCGAAACCTTTGAGCGTGATGTTAGGCATATGTTTTATCCAATTCCGTTTAATTTGTTAAAACAAAAACTGGAGGCTCACAAGGAATATGCCCAGAAAATAATTACTTTTGAATTTTCACATTTTTTAAGTCCGCAATCAATATATCCCTCTGCAAGAAATTTGAATAAGTTGTATTGTGATTTTTATAAAAAATAAAATAATTTGTGGGAGACACTTTTTAAAAATAAGTGCCTCCCTTTTTGTTTACTTATGTGTTGTTTTGTGGTATACTAACAAAAAAGAAAGGAGCGAGAACGAATGAATAACTTTAAATTGGTTTCGCCTTATAAACCCACAGGCGACCAACCGCAAGCGATTGATGCTTTGGTAAAGGGTATTCAAAACGGAGTTAAAGAGCAAACGCTTCTTGGTGTTACGGGTAGTGGTAAAACCTTTACCATGGCGAATATTATCGAAAAAGTCAATCGTCCTACACTGGTTCTCGCTCACAATAAAACCCTTGCCGCACAACTGTGTTCAGAGTTCAGAGAATTCTTCCCCGAAAACGCGGTGGAATATTTTGTTTCCTACTACGATTATTATCAGCCTGAGGCGTACATCCCAGGGACTGATACCTATATTGAGAAAGATTCTGCAATCAATGATGAGATTGACAAACTTCGCCATTCGGCAACCTGTTCTCTTTCTGAGAGAAAGGATGTTATAATCGTTGCGAGTGTGTCGGGCATATATTCACTTGGCAACCCTATTGATTACCGTAATATGATAATTTCACTTAGGGTTGGTATGGAAAAAAGCCGCGACGAGCTTATTAGCCGACTTGTTGATTTGCAGTATGAACGCAACGATTTAAACTTTATTCGCAACAAATTTCGTGTGCGTGGTGATACGGTTGAAATTTATCCCGCATATTCAAATGACCTTGCAATCAGAGTTGAGTTTTTTGGCGATGAGATTGACCGATTAACCCAAATAAATGTTTTAACGGGTGAGGTTAAGGGGAATTTGGTGCACGCGCCGATTTATCCCGCAACCCATTATATTGTAGCGCCCGATAAGATGGAAGTTGCGCTAGAGCAGATACGGGCAGAGATGGAAGAAAGGGTTGACTTTTTTACTAGTTCGGGCAAACTTATCGAGGCTCAGCGTATACGTCAACGTACTGAATACGATATTGAAATGTTGTCGGAAATCGGCACCTGTAAAGGCGTTGAAAACTATTCTCGTGTGCTTTCGGGCAGACCCGAGGGCAGTGTGCCATTTACCCTTTTGGATTATTTTCCTAAGGATTTTTTGCTTATTGTAGATGAGTCACACGTTATGCTACCTCAGATACGCGGTATGTATGGGGGAGATAGGGCACGTAAAGAAAATTTGGTTGATTATGGTTTTCGTCTGCCCTCTGCCTTTGATAACCGCCCACTTAATTTCAATGAGTTTTACAGCAAGATAAACCAAGCAATTTATGTTTCGGCAACTCCGGGGGAGTTTGAAAAGACACATTCTGCAGCCATTGTTGAGCAGGTTATTCGCCCAACAGGGCTTGTTGACCCAATGGTTGCTGTTAAGCCTACCGAAAGTCAGATTGATGATTTGATTAGCGAAATAAATGCTAGAACCGAGAAAAATGAGCGTGTTTTGGTTACCACTCTCACAAAAAAAATGGCAGAGGATTTAACCGATTATCTAGAGCAGATTGACATTAAGGTTCGCTATATGCATCACGATGTTGATACAATGGAAAGAATGGAAATTATTCGCGATTTACGTCTTGGTACATTTGATGTTTTGGTTGGTATAAACCTGCTTCGCGAGGGTCTTGATTTGCCTGAGGTTTCTTTGGTGGCTATACTCGATGCCGATAAAGAGGGCTTTTTGCGTAGCGAAACCTCACTTATTCAAACCATCGGTCGAGCGGCAAGAAATGCCGAGGGCGTTGTTATAATGTATGCTGATAGCATTACACCCTCAATGGAGCACGCCATAACTGAAACCGAGCGTCGTCGCGCCATTCAAATGGCGTATAATGAAAAGCACGGTATTGTGCCAAGAACAATACAAAAGGATATTAGAGATATTATCGAAATGGGTGGTTCTCGGAAATCTAAGGTGGTAGACGGAAAACGCCTTAGCAGACCCGAAAAAGAGCAAATGATTAAGCGACTTACCGCCGAGATGAAACAAGCGGCAAAAATGCTTGAATTTGAGTATGCCGCACAGCTTAGGGATAAGATTGAGGAACTTAAGAAATAAACTAAAAAGGGGCGATATGTATGTTTGATGAGTTAACCGAAATAGATATTAAAAAAATGAAAGAGGAACTTGAATATCGCATTTCGGTTGTTCGCCCCAAAATTTTAGAAGAGGTTAAATTAACCCGTAGCTATGGTGACCTTTCTGAGAATGCCGAGTATCACGCCGCAAAGCGAGAGCGCGGTAAGAATGAGAGTCGAATAAGATTTTTACGCAATATGATTAAAACTGCTGTTATAATTGAGGATAATAGCAGTGATGATATGATTGGCTTATTTGACACAGTAACCTTTTTTGTTGAAGAGGATGAATCGGATGAAACGGTGCGAATAGCAACAACCCTTAGGCGCGACCCATTTAATAATATTATAAGCAAGGAATCCCCTTTAGGTAGTGCCCTTATGGGCAAAAAGGTGGGAGAGAGGATAGTTGTTAAGGTTAACGATGATTATAGTTACTATGTTGTTATTAAGCAAATAATAAAAGGCGAGGACGACGCCTCGCTTGAGATAAGGAAGTTTTAAAATGATAACATTTTAGATGTAATATAGCAATATTTGGCTTAAAAATTGCAATAATAGAATGGAAATTTTGCTTTATAAAAATTATACTGTAATTAACAAAAGGTATTTTCTTTAAAAGCTTACTTATTAGGAGGAAAATCAAATGAAACTCGGTGTTTTAACCGTTCCGCTTTATGACCGCTCTTTAGAGGATGCAGTAAAATGGCTTCATGAACGCAAGGTAACCGCTTTGGAAATTGGATGTGGCGGTTTTCCAGGAAATACCCATTTAAATCCTGATGATTATTTAGAAAACGATAAAAAACTTGCTAAGCTTAAGGCACTTTTTAAAAAATACGATATGGAGGTTGCCGCACTTTCTTGCCATGGTAATGCAGTGCATCCTGATGCTGAGGTTGCCGCAAAAGCACATAGCGATTTTGAAAAAACAGTCCTTATGGCAGAAAAGCTCGGTGTCGATACAATAGTTACCTTCTCGGGTTGCCCCGGCGGAAGTAAGGAGGATAAAACTCCAAACTGGGTAACATGCTCTTGGCCTGATGATTTTGCCAAGATTTTGGATTATCAGTGGAACGAGGTTCTTATTCCATATTGGAAAAAAGCAGTAGAGTTTGCTAATGCTCATGGTGTTACCAAGATAGCATTAGAGATGCATCCTGGTTTTTGTGTTTACAACACAACCTCGCTTCTTCGTTTGCGTGAGGCTGTTGGTGATACAATTGGCGCAAACCTTGACCCAAGCCATCTTCTTTGGCAGGGTATGGATGCAGCAGAAACTGTTCGTGTTTTGGGTAAGGCGATTCATCACGTTCACGCTAAGGATACATATCTGGATGTAACAAACATTAAAAAATCAGGTGTGTTAAGTACAGGTCATTATAGTGATATACTTAATCGTCCTTGGACCTTCCGTACAGTTGGTTACGGTATGTCCGCTAAGGAGTGGAAAGCATTTGTAAGTATGCTTAAAATGGTAGGCTATGATGGAGTTTTAAGCATCGAGCACGAGGATATGCTTATGTCAATCAATGAGGGACTTGAAAAAGCAATTACATTTTTGCTTGATGTTATGACCTTTGAAGAACAAGGCGAGATGTGGTGGGCATAACCTCTAAATAGCGCAAAAAAGGACTGAGAAGTTTGGTGACTTCTCAGTCCTTTTTTATACTATAAGTTCAATGGCTTGTTTTACTGTTTCAACATAAATCAGTTCGATGTTATCGGGGATTTTGGCGCCCATTAACTGCTTGTAGCAGGATTTTGGCAAAACACAACGCTTAAAGCCTAAACGCTCTGCCTCTAAGACTCTTAAAACTGCTCTGGGTACGCTTCGTATTTCGCCCGATAAGCCAACCTCACCAAAAACAACGATATCCTCGGGTACAGCAATATCTCTAAGTCCTGAAACAAAGGCAAAAACAACCGCTAAATCGGCGGCGGTTTCATCAAGCCTTAAACCGCCAACAATGTTAAGATATGTATCAAGGTTGGAGAACATTATACCGCAGCGTTTTTCCAAAACTGCTAAAAGCAGATTCATTCGGTTGTAGTCAAAGCCGGTTGCCATTCTTCTAGGGTTGCCAAATCCCGTTGTTGCAACAAGTCCTTGAACCTCGGCAAAAATTGGTCTTGAACCCTCCATAACGCAGGAAACAGATGAACCCGAAACACCGCTTATTCTACCCGATAAAAGCATTGCAGAGGGGTTTTCAACCTCGGCAAGACCGTTTTCAAGCATTTCAAAAACGCCGATTTCGTTGGTTGAGCCAAAACGGTTTTTAATGGCTCTTAAAATTCTGTAGGAGTTAACCCTATCACCCTCAAAATATAAGACTGTATCAACAATATGCTCCAGAACCTTGGGGCCGGCAATATCTCCGCCCTTATTTATATGTCCGACAATTATAATTGGTATATCAAGATTTTTAGCAACTCTTAAAAGCATAGAGGTGCATTCTCTTACCTGAGTGATACTACCCGATGAGGAGTTAACCGCCTCTAAATTCATTGTCTGAATTGAATCTATTATAACAATATCAGGCTTAGTGGAAGATATTGTGTCACACACCGCCATTACATCGGTTTGGGAAAGAATCAAAAGTTTATCGTTATTTACTCCAAGTCTACGAGCTCTGAGTTTTAGCTGATTTGCCGATTCCTCACCCGTTACATATAAAACCGAAAGATTTTTTGCCATATTGCCCGAAACCTGTAAAAGTATGGTGGATTTACCAATACCGGGGTCACCGCTTAGTAGCACAACCGAGCCTTTAACAATACCACCGCCAAGAACGCGATTAAGCTCACCAATGCCTGTGTTATAGCGGTGCTCATCAATTAGGTTAATCTCGCTAACGGGTGTTGCAATGGGTAATTCGCCTCGCTGTGAACCCAAAGGTGAAACAGAACTAAAATTTTTAGGCGCTTCGGGGGCAACGGTGAACTCCTCTAATGTGTTCCAAGAGCCACAACTACTGCATTTTCCTGCCCATTTGGGATGTTCAAATCCACAGGCAGAACATAAAAAAACAGTTTTATTTTTAGCTGCCATTTTTTCACTTCCTTGTATTTGAAATTATTTATCAAAATAATTTAATATTCCGCAATAAATAGAAAAGGCCATTTCGTTTTGATATTTGTTGTTTGTTAGATTGTTAAGTTCGGTGGGATTACTCATAAACCCACATTCAGCAATTACTGTGGGGATGGGGGAGTAGTAAAGAATATATGTGCTTTTAGTACCCTGTTTTATTGTTCTGTGATTATCAGGTTGCAAAATAGATTTTATACTTAGCCTTATTTCCTCCGCCAAGGCAGAGGAGTCACTTGTGTTAGGGGAATAAAATATCTGCGCACCTTTGCAAGACTCAAGCGGATATTTGTTAAGGTGTATGCTTATATAAATTGCATCAGGATTATCCTTTGCAAGTTGCAATCGGTTGTTTAAATCACTTTTTTTCTTTGCAGAGATTGTCGCAGTAGGGTCACTCTCGGTGGATGAATCATCAGTTCGGGTTGCTATTACATTAAAACCCGTTGCCTTAAGCATATCACAAAGTGTGTTGGATATTTCAAGGTTTATATCCTTTTCTAAAATACTTCCTAACACCGCACCACCATCAAACCCGCCGTGGGCTGAGTTAGCTAATACTATACTTTTTTGTTAATCTTGTATAATTTGTCTTTTTTTGACTGTGGAAAACGCTCAAATTTTCCACTCAATCCTAATTTCTCTATTGCCACTCTTTTTAAGTTTTCCAATGAAGATTTTGCTTATAAATTCATCGGCAATCTCAAATGTAAGGGTGTCAATTTTTCGGTACTTTTCGAGTACCTGACTAGTATCCGTTTTTGTTTCGCCGCCCGTAAGTGTTGCAAGTCGGAGGGCCAAAG
>JAZNIK010000019.1:0-31597 GCA_045577495.1 Acutalibacteraceae bacterium | reverse complement strand
GCTAATTTTATGCAATTAACTTGTAGGGGATGGCACCTTCAACATCCCGTAAAAATAGGTTAATAGGTTTCTCCATAAATAAATATACTACCTAAAAAATTCATTCCATTATTATGTAAATTGCGATTGACTTTAAAGGCTATTTGTTGTAAAATAATATTAAATGAAATTGCTCTGAAAAGGGGACTTAATATGCAACCGATTTATAAAAGAGTTTTAATAAAACTTAGCGGCGAGGCACTTGCCGGTGAAAAGGGCTATGGTCTTGATTTTGATAAGGTGTTAGAAATATGCGAAAGCATTAAAGCAACCTATGATTTAGGTGTTGAAATTGCTATAGTTGTTGGTGGCGGTAACTTCTGGCGTGGTCGTTCAAGCGGCAAGATGGACCGCACAAGAGCCGACCATATGGGTATGCTTGCTACGGTTATCAATTCTTTGGCTTTGGCAGATGCTTTGGAACAGCTTGGCGCGGTTGTTAGAGTTCAAACAGGTATCGAAATGATAAAAATTGCAGAGCCGTATATCAGAAATAAAGCGGTTCGCCATATGCAAAAGGGAAGAATTGTTATTTTCGGTTGCGGCACAGGTAATCCCTTCTTTTCTACCGATACAGGCGCGGCACTTAGAGCAGCAGAAATTGATGCAGACGTTATCTTCAAGGCAACAAATGTTGATGGCGTTTATGATAGCGACCCCAAAAAGAATCCCGATGCAGTTAAATATGATAGACTTTCATATCTTGATGTGCTTAGCAAGGGGCTTCACGTTATGGATAGCACTGCCGCTTCACTTTGTATGGATAACGGAATTAAAATTTTGGTGTTTAATCTCGATAATCCTGATAACATCACAAAAGCCGTTGTTGGTGAGCATAACGGAACAATTGTTGAATAAATATATTTATAAAGGAGTATTACAATGAAAGAGTTACTTGCCTTAACAGAAGAAAAAATGGATAAATCCTTAAATGCATTAGACCGTGAGTTTAAAGCGGTTCGCGCAGGTCGTGCAAACCCTGCTATTTTAGATAAAATTTTGGTTGATTATTATGGAACTCCTACCCCAATTCAGCAAATGGCTGCAGTTTCGGTTCCTGAGGGACGCACACTTCAAATTCAACCTTGGGATGTTTCAACCTTAAGAGATATTGAAAAAGCAATTCAAACTGCGGATATCGGCATAAATCCTCAAAATGATGGTAAAATAATTCGCCTCATTTTCCCACCTCTTACCGAGGAGCGTCGTCGCGACCTTGTTAAAGATATTAAAAAGTTTGGTGAGGATACAAAGGTTGCAGTTCGTTCTATTCGTCGTGATGCTATTGAAAAGCTTAAGGCTATGAAGAAAAACAACGAAATTACAGAAGATGACCAATCTAACGGCGAAAAGAAAATTCAAAATCTTACCGATAAATTCTGTAAAGAGGCTGATGATTTAACCCAAGCCAAAGAAAAAGAAATTATGGAAATCTAAAAAATTTATTTGCAATGCCCATCGGAAAAACACCGATGGGCTTTTCAAAAGGTGATAATAATGTTTTTTAAATCCAAAAAAAACGATATCGAACGACTGCTTCCAAAACATATTGCAATAATTATGGACGGCAACGGCAGATGGGCTAAAAAACGTTCACTGCCTCGCTCTGCAGGGCATGCCGCAGGTTCTAAAACCTTTAAGGATATTGCCCGTTATTGCAATAAAATAGGTTTAAGTTATCTCACTGTTTATGCCTTTTCAACAGAGAATTGGAAGCGACCTGCTGATGAGGTTGAAAACATAATGAATATTTTGCGTGATTATTTAAAGGACGCAAAAAATTTCAAGGATGAAAATATAAAGGTTAAATTTATTGGCAATATTTCGGTTTTGCCAAAAGATATTATCGAACTTATAAAGGATGCAGAGGAAAACTCGGCAGATGCTACAGGTCTTCATCTTAATATCGCGCTCAATTACGGCGGTAGAGATGAGTTGGTTCACGCCTTTAAAAAACTCGCAGAGGATGTTAAATCGGGCGATATTGATACCAAAGCAATAAACGAGCAGTCGATATCCGACGCACTTTATACTGTAGGTCAACCCGACCCCGATTTCATCATAAGACCAAGTGGGGAGTATAGACTATCCAACTATCTTATTTGGCAAAGTGCGTATGCAGAATTTTGGTTTTCGGATATACTTTGGCCTGATTTTAAACCCAAACATTTAGAACAGGCTATTTCGGATTATAATCGACGTAACCGTAGATTTGGTGGTGTATAGTTTATGAAAACGCGTATAATTTCGGGCGCTGCGCTTATCATAATTGTTGCGGCACTTTTTTGGCTACAACTTTCTTTGCCTGTTGTTTTGGTGATTGCGGCTGCAATTTTAGGTGCAATAGGTGTGTTTGAGATACTTAATAACACAAAGCTTTGTCAAAACAAGGCTTTGCTTGTTATTTCGGTTTTACCCGCTTTGATAGTTCCCTTTGTGGCAATGGGGTATTTAGCGGTGCCTTTAACATTGGTTTACACCCTTTATGCAATTATCGTGTTTGTGCTGATTTTAAAATTCCATTCAAAATTAGATATTAAATCGGTTTTGTCTGTTTTAGTTTTGCCGATATTTATTTCCTTTGCCTTTGCCACAGTTGTATGTGTTACCCAGTATGGAAATGTTGGGCTATTTTACATACTTGCTGTTTTATGTTGGTCATCATTGGCAGATACAGGCGCATATTTTGTAGGCGTTACCTTTGGTAAGCATAAAATGGCAAAAATTATTAGCCCCAAAAAAAGTTGGGAAGGCTTTGTAGGCGGAATGTTGTCGGGTCTTATTGGTATTTTACTTCTTTGCCTTATGTATGATAAGGTATATGTGTTTGAAGTAAATTATATTGCAATGCTTATAATTACACCGCTTTTTGTGGCACTGGGTGTGCTTGGCGATTTGACCGCTTCTTTAATTAAGCGTAAGTGCGATATTAAAGATTTTGGAAATCTTATTCCTGGTCATGGCGGTGTTATGGATAGATTTGATAGTATTTTAATGATAACACCTTTATTTGCTCAAATAATTGCAAATATTAATCTTATAAAATAATAGGCTTTATATACAGAAAGTGGGTATACTAGCGATGAAAAAGCTTACTGTTTTAGGCTCAACAGGTTCAATTGGCACACAGGCACTAAATGTTGCCGAAATGCACGGATATAAAATTATAGCACTTGCCGCGGGTGGCAGAAATTTAGATTTATTAGAGCAACAAGCAAGAAAATTCGCCCCAAAACTTTTGGCGGTATTTGATATTGCGGCGGCGGTTGAATTAAAGCTCCGCCTTGCCGATACTAATGTTAGAGTAGCCTCAGGCATTGATGCAGTGATAGAGGCAGCATCAATGGATACCGATATTGTTCTAAATGCTATTGTTGGTATTGCAGGTCTTCGACCAACCCTTGCCGCTATTGAGGCGGGGTATAATATTGCACTAGCCAATAAAGAAACCTTGGTTACGGGCGGTGATTTGGTTATTTCTGCCGCTAAGGAAAAAGGCGTTAAAATTTTACCTGTTGATAGTGAACATTCGGCGATTTTTCAGTCGCTTATGGGTGTGCCGAAGGGTAATACTTACAAAATTTTGCTTACTGCATCTGGCGGTCCTTTTTTTCGCAAAACCCGTGATGAACTTAAAAATATCACCCCTGCAGATGCTTTAAAGCATCCTAATTGGGATATGGGTCAAAAAATCACTATTGATAGCGCAACCCTTATGAATAAAGGGTTAGAGGTTATAGAGGCGGTTCATCTGTTTGGCGTAGATGTTGATAATGTTGAGGTTTTGGTTCATAGACAGAGCATTTTGCATTCGGCAATAGAGTTAGAGGATGGCGCAGTTATAGGTCAGCTCGGCACACCCGATATGGCTATTCCTATTCAGTTTGCGCTTACCTATCCAAATAGGTTTAAAAGTCCCGCACCTAAACTGTCACTAACAGATATCGGCACTTTAACCTTCGAAAAACCCGATACTGATACCTTTACATGCCTTAAAACCTGTATAAATGCCATAAAAATGGGTGGCTTATATCCTGCCGCCGCTAATGGTGCGAATGAAATGGCGGTTGAACTCTTTTTAAAAGAAAAAATATCATTTTTGCAAATCGGTGAGTTTGTTGAGCGAGCCACAAATGAAGCCTCTAACAAAAAGAGTTTTACAGTAGATGATGTTTTTGAAACCGACAGATTAGCAAGGCAGTCAGTTTTATCTTATATTAAATAATTTAGCAAAAAAGGGGATAACCTTGTGCAAGCGATACTTTCTTTTTTAAATTCTGTATGGCCTTATTTGATTGCAATAATAGCATTTTTGATTATGATAGTAATTCACGAATTCGGCCATTTTATTGCGGCAAAATCCTTAGGAGTAAAGGTAAACGAATTCTCTGTGGGTTTTGGTCCTTGTATTTTCAAAAAACAAGGTAGGGGAACAGAATATACCCTTCGCGCTATCCCTTTTGGCGGTTTTTGCGCTATGGAGGGTGAGGAGGATGAAAGCGCCGACTCAAGAGCCTTTTGCGCTAAACCTGCTTGGCGTAGATTTTTGATTGTTGTTATGGGAGCGGTTTTTAACCTGATTTTTGGCATTGTTTTAATTGCGATAATTTTGTCTCCTCAAGAGGTTTACGCTACAAATACAGTATCAAAATTTGCCGAAACCGCTACAAGTAATGCCGATGGTGGTTTGAAAATCGATGATACAATTATTGAGGTAGAGGGTAGAAAAATCCACACCCAGTATGATTTGGCTTATAATTTTTCTGCAGTTGCAGATGGTAATTTGGATATTACAGTTTTAAGGGATGGAAAAAAGGTTAATTTAAAATCGGTTCCCTTTGAGATGGAAAAATACGAAGGCTATAATATGATAAAACTTGATTTTTATGTTTATGGCCAAAAACGAACCCTTGGAAGCTTTATTTCCCAAACGGGTAAAACGGCAATTTCTTATAGCAAAATGGTGGTTTATTCGCTAATTGATATGATAGGCGGAAGATATCACATAAGCGATATTTCGGGTCCTGTTGAGGTTACGGCAACAATAGGCGAGGCGGTCAAAACAGGCGTTTTTGATGCGTTGCCCATAATCGCGCTCATAACAATAAATTTGGGTATTTTTAATTTACTTCCAATCCCTGCGCTTGATGGCGGTAGACTTATTTTTATTTTGATAGAAATGATTTTTAGAAAACCCGTACCACAAAAGTATGAAAAGTTAGTTCACGGAATCGGTATGGCGGTTTTGCTAGGTTTTATGCTAATAATCACTTTAAAAGATATATGGGTAAGGTTAGTGTGATAGTATGTTTAAAAGAAATGATACAGTAAAGGTTAAGGTCGGTAGCGGCGAAAAGGCGGTGTTTATCGGCGGGGATAGTAATGTTTCCGTTCAGTCAATGCTTAATAAACCGGCGGCAGATTTTGATGGTAATATTCTGCAAGCAAAGGCTTTGGAATCGGCAGGTTGTGAAATTATAAGAGTTTCGGTTCCCGATATGGATACTGTACCGCTTATTTCGAAACTTAAAGAGGCAGTTAAGGTACCTATTGTTGCGGATATTCATTTTGATTATAAACTTGCTGTAGAAAGTGCGTATGCAGGGGTGGATAAAATTAGAATCAACCCCGGTAATATCGGTGATGATAGCAAGGTAAAACAGGTAGTTGATGTTTGTAAGGCTAAAAACATTCCAATTCGTATTGGGGTTAATTCGGGCTCGGTAGAGAAAGAAATTTTAGCAAAATACGGCACCCCCACACCCGATGCGCTTATCGAAAGCGGTATGTATCATATATCCTTGCTTGAAAAATTTGATTTTGATAAAATTGTTTTGTCCCTTAAATCCTCTAATGTTGATACAATGTTTAAAGCGTATTTAGGTGCGGCAGAGGTTTGTCGTTATCCGCTTCATTTAGGCGTTACCGAGGCGGGAACAATGCGTATGGGCACCCTTCGTTCTGCGGCGGGAATTGGCGGACTTTTATTATCGGGAATAGGGAACACAATCCGCGTGTCACTAACCGACGACCCCGTAGAAGAGGTTAAGGCAGGTATAGATTTGCTAAAATCATTAAGCCTTAGAAAAGGCGGAATAAGATTTGTTTCTTGCCCAACCTGTGGCAGAACTGCAATAGATTTGGTAGGCATTGCAAAAAAGGCAGAAGAAGTTTTAGCCGACTGCAAAAAAGATATAACGGTTGCTATTATGGGCTGTGTTGTTAATGGCCCCGGCGAAGCAAAAGAGGCTGATATTGGTATTGCAGGTGGCAAGGGCGAGGGGATTTTGTTTAAAAAAGGCGTGATTATTAAAAAAATGCCCGAAAATCTGCTGTTAAATGCCCTTATTGAAGAAATAGAAAAAATGTAGATTAAGGAATTTTATAATGGATTTACATATTGTTTTTAAAGAAATTTTATCTGATGAATTAAAGCAGACTTTACCAAACGGTGAGGTTCTTTCTTGTGATGTTACAATGGAAGAACGCCGTTTAGAGTGTAAGGTTAAATTTGATAAATATGTACCCGCGGCGGTTATTAAAAAGCTAGAAAATGAGGTTTCTAGTAAACTAAAACTTTCATCAATTTTGTTTGATGTTAGCTTTAGTTCAGACTGCCTTTGTGAACTCGCCATAGTAGATATGGTTGATGAACTAAGGCGTAAAAATGGTATGCTTAATGGCTTTTTGAATGATGCTAAATACACAATTTCAAACGATGAACTTAATATTGAGCTTAAATTAGGCGGACTTTCTATTATTTTAGAGTCGGGCTTTGAGCGTCAGTTTGACGACATATCAAAACGTTGGTTTGGTAAAAGATTTAAGATAAATTTTTCGGGAAAAACCGAGAGTGATGAGATTTTTGTGCCACCCGTGGCACCCGCTACACCAAAAACTCAACCAGCTATGAATAAGCCCATTGCAAAGGCGGGTAGTGAGCCTATCAAAACAAAGGTACGTTTTGATAAGCCTCAAAATACCGAACTTATGGTTGATTTATCTAATCCAAAGCTTTTTTATGGCAGACTGCCCGAAAATGCACTTCCTAAACAAATGATTAATATTTCGCCCGAGGCTCAAAGCCTTTTTGTGTGGGGCGAGATTACTGATTATGAGGCTAATTTAACCAAGCGTGGAGATAAGTTTAGAGTAAGTTTTTCACTTAGTGACCATACCAATGCCGTAAGCGTTAAAATGCTTATGGATAAGGATAAAATGTTCCGTATTTCATCTGTTATGAATGGTAATTTTATTCTTCTTGCGGGTGATTATGAGTATGACGATTGGGAAAAAGATTTTGTTATAAATAAAGTTAAAGGTATGGCGGTTATTGATAGATATGACGAAACCGATACCGCCGAAGAAAAGCGCGTAGAACTTCATTGCCATACCAATATGTCGGCTAAGGATGCCGTTTCAAGTGCGGGTAGCATTATTAAACGTGCTTATGACTGGGGTCATAAAGCGGTTGCAATAACCGACCACGGCGTAGTTCAGTCTTATCCTGCCGCTGCTGAAGCCGTTAAGGGCATTAGAAAATCGGGTGGCGATTTTAAGGTTATTTATGGTGTTGAGGCATATTTTGTTGATGATACCAAGGGCGAAACCGATGTTTCAAAGCTTGAGCGCTACCATCAGATAATTTTGGTTAAGGATTTGGTTGGACTTAAAAACCTTTATCAGCTTGTTTCAACCGCACATGTAAATGATTTTTATAAAAGACCCTGCACTAGAAAGAGTGAAATATTAAAACACCGCGAGGGGCTTGTAATAGGCAGCGCTTGTGAGGCGGGTGACCTATATCAAGCGGTTATGAAGGGTGCATCTGATGAGGAACTTTTAGAAATTGCAAGTTTTTATGATTATTTAGAAATTCAGCCCATAGGCAACAATCAATTTATGGTTCGCGACTCCTCTAAGCCTGATAAGGTTAGCAAAAAAAGCGTTGTAACCCCAAACCCTTATAAACATATAACATCTATTGATATTATAAAAGACTTTAACCGCAAGATAGTGGAGATTGGCGATAAATTAGGGCTTCCTGTTGTTGCAACGGGCGACGTGCATTTCTTAACCAAGGAAGATGCGCTTATCCGTAAAATTTTAATGGCGGCGCAAGGCTTTGAGGATTTTGATTTACAAGCACCTTTGCACCTTAAAACCACTAACGAGATGCTTGAAGATTTCTCTTATTTTGGTGATAGAGCAAAGGAGTTTGTTGTAGATAATCCTAACAAAATTGCAGATATGATAAGCTCTGATGTTATCCCTGTGCCCGAGGGCAACTATCCGCCCGTTATTGAGGGTTCGGATGACCTTTTAAGAGAGCTTTGTTGGGATAGAGCAAAATCAATGTACGAGTTTAATGGTGAAATCCCTGAACTTGTTTCAAAACGACTCAGTAAAGAGCTTGATGGTATTATCAGCAACGGATATTCTATAATGTATATCTCGGCTCAAAAACTCGTTGCATATAGTGAAGAGCACGGTTATTTGGTAGGTTCGCGTGGTTCGGTTGGCTCATCATTCGTTGCTACGATGGCGGGTATTTCAGAGGTTAACCCTTTGCCGCCGCATTATCATTGTCCAAATTGCCGTTGGAGTCAGTTCTTTAAAAGTAGCGAGGTTGGTTCGGGCTTTGATTTGCCTGAGAAAAACTGCCCCGAGTGTAACACACCGCTTAAACGCGATGGTCACGATATCCCATTTGAAACCTTCTTGGGCTTTAAGGGTGATAAGGTTCCTGATATTGACCTTAACTTCTCTGATGAATATCAAAGTGAGGTTCAAAAATATACCGAAACCCTGTTCGGTAAAGAGAATGTTTTTAAAGCGGGTACCATTTCTACCATAGCCGAAAAAACAGCCTTTGGTTTTGTTAAGGCATATTGCGAGTTAAAGGGCATAACCCTAAGCAAAGCCGAAATGAACCGACTTGCAAAATTGGTGGAAAAATCAAAAATCAAGGCCACCACAGGTCAGCATCCTGCGGGTATGGTTGTTGTTCCAAGAAGTAATACAATTTACGATTTTTGCCCTATTCAGCACCCCGCAGACGACCCCAAATCAGATATTTTAACAACCCACTTTGATTTCCACTCCATTCACGATACCATTCTAAAACTTGATGAATTAGGTCACGTTGTTCCAACAACATATAAGTATTTAGAGGAGTATAGCGGAGTTTCGGTTAACGATATTTCTATGTCGGATGAGGGAGTATATAGTTTGTTTACTTCTACCAAGGCATTGGGTGTAACTCCCGACCAGATTGATTCACAGACGGGTACATACGGTATTCCCGAGTTTGGCACACAGTTTGTTCGTGGAATGCTACTCGACTGTAAACCCAAAAACTTTGCCGACCTTTTGCAAATTTCGGGTCTGTCCCACGGTACTGACGTTTGGCTTGGCAACGCAAAAGACCTTATTGATAAAGGCATATGCACCATTTCTAATGTTATCGGTACTCGTGATAATATTATGGTTTATCTTATAAATCAGGGTATGGATGAAAGCAGAGCCTTTAAAATTACCGAAACTGTTCGTAAAGGTCTTGTTGCATCGGGCAAGGTTTCTGAGGAAGATTGGAACAAAATGGAGGATGATATGCGTAAGGTCAATGTGCCTGAGTGGTATATCGGCTCCTGTAAAAAGATAAAATATATGTTCCCTAAAGCTCACGCTGCCGCTTATGTTATTTCGGCGCTCCGCCTTGCTTGGTATAAGGTTTATAAGCCTATTGCTTTCTATTGTGCATATTTTACCGCCCGACCGGGCGATATAGATATCCTAACTCTTTTAAAGGGTAAGGATGCGGTTCGTAGACTGCTTAATGAAATTAAGGCAAAGGGTAGAGAGGCAAGTAATAAAGAACAAGCAGTATATGAAAATATGCTGATTATGAATGAAATGCTTTGCCGAGGAATAGAAGTGCTACCAATAGACCTTAAAAGATCCCACGCGGTTAAGTATAGGGTAGAGGATGGAAAAATGCGACCACCTTTTGGCGCACTTGACGGTGTTGGAGATAAGGCGGCTTACGCCATTTATGAAACGGCACAAAGAGGCACCTTTGTATCTAAAGAAGATTTTAGAATTGAATCGGGAGTTTCTAAAACCGTTTTGGCACAACTTGATGAAATCGGCGTGTTTGGCGATATTCCCGATACTAACCAACTTTCATTATTTTAGGTGATTGTATGTTTTGGGTAGAAGAAATATTTATCCCGCTTTTTACCGAAAGACTAATGCTTAGAGCACCAAAATATTCTGATGTTTCGGATGTTTTTGATATTTGCTCACACCCTGATAGTTGCCGATATGCCGATTGGTTTCCCCACAAAACCAAGGGCGAAACCTTTAATTACATATCTTGGCTTAAAAAACAGGCAAAAGCCACAAACCGCAAGGGCTATACCTGGTTTGTTGAGTGTAATGAGTGCAAAAAGGTTATAGCCACAATAAGCGTTATGGATATTGATGCATCGGGTAGTATTGCAACAGTTGGCTACACCCTTGCAAAAGAATATCAACATAAGGGCTATGCTACCGAAATGCTTATAGCGGTTTTAAGGTTTTTGTTCACTGATTTAAATTTCACAAGGGTTCAGGCAAAGGTTATGGTAGAAAATGCACCATCTATTAGACTGCTAGAGCGTGTTGGTATGCAAAGAGAGGGACTACTTAGAAAGGGTGCCTTTTGTAAGGATAAATGCGTGGATGTATATCTCTATTCGGTTTTAAAAGAAGAATTTTCAAGGCAGAATGTATTAAACAATTATGCAATAAAATAATTAAAATCGCGGCGGTGAATAATCACCGCCGTTTTTATATATGGAATGTACCGATAACGCCTTCTCCAGCGGAGAAGGTCAGTGATATTAACTCATAAAATATTTTCTTGAAACTTTCAATAAAATATGGTATAATACTATTGCGAAACTAACTTAATATGGTGTGAAATTGGGTGTATTTTATTTTTAAGGGATAAATACGCTTGTTTCGGTTATATCTATGGTAATGAATTTGATAAAAATGCAAATTCCTGCCATATGTATAATTGAGAGCGTTTATACGCCCCATTTCACATTGGGTTAGTTTCGCAACTATCGGGGTTTGCGTTTTTTGTGCGGCTTACTTCGGTAGCCGCACTTTTTGTTTTCGGGAGGAAAATTAAATGAAAAGGGTATTAGCTGTTGTTTTGACAATTTTGATTCTTTTTTCTGTAATGCCAACGGGGGTTTTTAGTATAATCGCCTCTGCCGAAACAACAGATGGTTATTATACATACTTTATCGAAAATAATGAGGCAACAATAATTACTGTAGATGAATCAATAAGTGGCAATATTGTTATTCCATCAACACTAGGCAATTATCCTGTGACTAAAATATACGATTATGCGTTTTTTAATTGTGATAGCATAACAAATGTAACAATTCCTGATAGTGTAAATAGTATCGGCGAATCTGCATTTTATCGCTGCACAAGTCTTGCTACAATAACGATTCCAAATAGCGTAACAAGTATTGGTGCTTTTGCATTTTCTGGTTGTGGTGGACTAAAATATGTAAAACTCGGCTCACGAATAAATTCTATGGGAGAAAAGGTTTTTAATGCTTGCTATAATCTTGAGGAAGTTTTAATTGCTGAAGGTCTAACAAAAATAGGTGATTTTGCATTTTTGAAAAATATGAGCCTTAAAACTGTAACTTTACCGAAGACATTAAAAGAAATAGGTATGTATGCTTTTTATTATTGTTATAGTCTTGAAAATATTTACTATACAGGTAATAAAACCAATAAGTCAAATATTTATATAGGTGTTAACAATGATTGGATAATTGATTCAAATTGGCATTATAACACTTGTACAGGCTCTCATGAATATTCTTATGTTTGTGACGAAATCTGTAACAAATGTGATTATATAAGAACAGCATTACCGCATAAATACACCAATAGTTGTGATAAAGGCTGTAATGTATGTAAATCTACAAGAATTGCAGGTCATATATATAAAACCTTTGTCGACTCTAAGGCGACTCTTACCAAAAACGGTAAAACAGTAAAAAAATGTAGTGAGTGTGGATGGGTAGCAACAGGCTCGGCTGTTACAGTAAAGAGTCCAAAAACTATTAAACTTAGTGCAACACGCTACACATATAATGGTAAGGTTAAAACACCTACCGTAACTGTGAAGGATTCATCAGGAAAAGTCTTAAAGAAGAATACTGATTTTACAGTAACATATCCATCAGGCAGAAAAAATGTGGGTACATATAAGATTAAGGTTACCTTTAAGGGTAAATATTCTGGTACAAAATATTTAACCTTTAAAATCAATCCTATAAACATTTCTAAGTGTAAAATCAGCCTCTCAACCACAAGATACATTTACAATGGAAAGATTAAAACTCCATTAGTAACTGTTAAAAACGCAGGTGGCACCAAGTTAACTAAGAACACACATTACACAGTAACCTATGCTACCGGCAGAAAGAATGTTGGTAAATACAAGGTTACCATTAAAATGAAAGGTAACTACACAGGAACAAAAAACCTTTACTTTACCATTAACCCGCCTAAAACTACTGTATCAAAACTCACAGCAAGTAAAAAGAGCATAAAGGTTTATGTAGGTAAAAAGACTTCTCAGGTTACGGGCTATCAGATTCAATATGCAACAAGTAAGAACTTTAAATCTGCAAAGACTAAAACCATAACAAGCTATAAAACCACAAGCACAACCCTAACAAAACTCACCTCTAAAAAGACCTATTATGTAAGAGTACGTACCTATAAAACAGTAAGCGGCAAAAAGTATTATTCCAGTTGGTCAACCTATAAATCTGCAAAAGCAAAATAATTAAACGCGTGGCGTTTAATCCAATTTCGTGAAACAAACCATTCGGTATGGCGTAATCATTTGCCCGACCGGATGGTTTTTCCTTTTAGATTATAAAGGCTTTTAATTTGTCATTCTGAGTAGCAAAGCGACGAAGAATCTCCAAGAGGGGATATTGTTTTCAAGGAGATTCTTCGCCAAGCGCTCAGAATGACTGTTGCAATTAACTTGTAGGGATAAGCACTCTCGACGTCCCGCATGAACAAACAATTAAAAACGGCGAAAATCTACTTTTATATTGACTAAATATGTAAAAAAATGTTATAATATATATCCTATTAAAAACTTTTGGAGGTGGAAAAATGGAGGGTTATAAAACCATAAAAAGTGAATGTTCGGCAGAGATTGAGGTTAAAAAATCTAGGTTTATCGCCACCGTTTTTCCTTGCAAAACAGAGGCTCAGGCACAAGAGTTTTTAAATCGAATGCGTAAAAAATATTGGGATGCAAGGCATAATGTTTATGCTTTTTCTTTAAGAGAAAATAAATTAAGGCGTTTTTCTGATGATGGTGAGCCTCATTCAACGGCGGGACTGCCAGTTATGGAGGTTATAAATCATTCGGAGATTACCGATATTGCAGTTGTTGTAACCCGCTATTTTGGTGGTATTCTGCTTGGAACCGGCGGATTGGTTAGAGCATATTCCGAGGCGGCACGTGCAGTTTTGCAGGCGGCAGAGGTTGAGGAAATTTTGGCGGCAAAGCAGTTTAAAATTGAGTGCGAATATGCAGATTATGATATTTTAAATAAGCTTCTTGAAGGGTATAAGGTTAAGGTTATGTCAACCGATTTTGCCGATAAAATCAGTGTTTCGTTAGGCGTTGTGGCAGAGCAGTTTGATGGGCTTTACCAAAAATGCACCGATACTTTTTGCGGAAAAATGCCTTTTTTTGATATTAGGGATGTTTTTTTAGGTTTTTAAGATAAAAATAAAGGGTTTTTAAGTTTTTTGTCTAATAATATTATATATAGATAAAAATTGCTTTAAATGGAGGTGCTTTATGGATAATATAAGGGAACTTACCCAAAAGATTGAAAGGGAAACTCTTTCAACCCACGCAGTTTTAAGTGAGAATAGTAATGGTCGGAAATTGCCCGAAATCCCTTGCGATTTTAGAACAGAGTTTCAGCGCGACCGCGACCGCATAATTCATTGCAAAGCATTTCGCCGATTAAAGCATAAAACGCAGGTGTTTTTGTCACCCGAGTCCGACCATTATCGCACCCGTTTAACCCATACATTAGAGGTGTCACAGATTGCAAGAACTATCTCTAGGGCACTAAGGCTTAATGAGGATTTAACCGAGGCTATTGCCCTTGGTCACGATTTGGGGCATACTCCGTTTGGTCATGCGGGTGAACGCACACTGGATAAAATATCGCCTAGCGGTTTTCACCATTATGAGCAAAGCGTTAGGGTGTGTGAGCATTTAGAGAAGAATTTTAAAGGTCTTAATCTTACCGCCGAGGTGTTGGATGGTATTTTAAATCACACAAAGGGTCCAATGCCCCAAACCTTAGAGGGTAGGGTTGTTAGAATTTCGGATAGAATTGCATATATCAATCACGATATTGATGATGCCGTAAGAGCGGGTATTATTAAAGAGAGTGATATTGATAAGGATATATCGGCAGTACTAGGCAACAAAAAAAGCGAACGAATCAACACAATGGTTAAGTCGGTTATTTTTAATAGTATTGATGATATTAAAATGGATGCCGAAACCAACGAACAGTTTGAAAAGCTTCACGCATTTTTGTTTGATAGGGTGTATAAAAATCCCAAGGCAAAGAGTGAGGAAAGTAAGGTAGACGGCATTTTAATGGGCATATACGAACATATTAAGGCAAATCCAAACTGTTTGCCTAAGGAATATAATGTAATTGTAGAACGTGACGGTTTTGAACGTGCAATATTAGACCATATTGCAGGTATGTCCGACCATTATGCAGTTGAGGTATATTCTAAGTATTTCATACCAAAATCTTGGGAACTAGATGTTTAAGATAAACTAAAATAGAGAAAATGAGGTGATTGTTTGAGGATTCCTGAAGAGGTAATTATGGAAATTAAATATAAAAACCCTATTGAAGAGGTTGTTGCCCCGTATGTGAACCTCAGACGCGCCGGTCGTAATTTGAACGGGCTATGCCCATTCCATAACGAAAAAACCCCCTCTTTTACGGTTTATCCCGATACGGCATCATATTACTGCTTTGGTTGCGGCGCGGGCGGTGATGCTTTTACATTCGTGCGTCGCATAGAAAACTTAGATTATATCGAGGCGGTAAAACGCTTGGCAGATAGGTCGGGTGTTACTATTCCCGAGGGCGATTATGATGATTCGTATGTAAAATTAAAGGCAAAAATATATGAGATTAATAGTGAAGCGGCAAGATTTTTTCACAACTATCTTTTCACCGAGGGTGGAAAGTGGGCGCTTGATTATCTGACAGGTCGTGGACTTAGCATTAAAACTATCAAGCATTTCGGCTTGGGTGCCGCGCCAAATCAGTGGGATGCTTTGCTAAAACATTTAAAGTCAAAAGGCTTTTATCTCTCGGATATGGAGCAAGCAAATGTAATAACCAAGGGTAATAAGGGTTATTACGATAGATTTAGAAATAGGGTTATGTTTCCAATAATTGAACTTAGTGGTAAGGTTGTTGGTTTTAGCGGTCGCCGCCATCCCAATGAGGATAAAGGCGGTAAATATGTAAATACTTCTGATACCCCTGTTTATAAAAAAAGCAAAACCCTTTTTGGCTTTAATTTTGCCAAGGCGCATTGTTCAAAAGAGCTTTTGATAGTTGAGGGTAATATGGATGTTATCTCGCTTCATCAAGCGGGATTTGAAAACACAATAGGTACTCTGGGCACCGCCTTTACAAGCGAACAAGCACGACTGATTGCAAGGTATACGGGTGAGGTAGTGCTTAGCTTTGATAGTGATGCGGCAGGTCAAAAGGCGGCAACTCGCGCTATGGAGGTACTTGCTGATTCGGGACTTAAGGTTAGGGTGTTGTCCGTTCCTGATGGAAAGGACCCCGACGAATTTATCAAAAACAATGGCAAAGAGCGGTTTGAAGCCGTTTTAGAGGGTGCCGTTAATGAGATAGAATATAAACTCTTCAAGGCATCAAACGGCATTGATATGAATACAAATGATGGTAGAACAAGATATCTAAATCTTGCCGCTGAGGCTCTGTCGGGTATTTCAGACCCGATAGCCGTTGACCTTTATGCAGGTAGACTTTCTGAGCAGTACGGTGTTTCAAAACAGGTACTGATTAAAGAAATCGAGCGGCTTCGTTATAAACACAAAAAAACCGCACAAAAAAAGGAAATTCAGTCTATTATAAAGCCTGTATATAACTCTAAAGAGCTTAATCCCGAAAAAAGAACAAAACCTCGCGCTGTAAAGGCGGAGGAAACTATTATTTCGGTTTTAATGAGCCATCCTGATTTAAAAAACAAGGTGGCAGATTTGTCTGGTGAGCGCTTTATTTCACCACTTAATAAAAGGGTTTATCTGGCGGTGGAGGAGCAACTAAGTCGCCCCGACGGAAAATTTGATGTATCACTTTTCGGTGATGAGTTTTCGGCAGAAGAAATTGGCTATTTAGTTTCGCTTCAAAATCCGCAAATACCTTTTGCTAATCCTAAACAGACCTTGATAGATGCAATTAAGGTTTTAAATCAAGAAAAAATCTCCAACTCTTCCGCAGATGCAGAAACGCTTACGGATAACGAGTGGGAAGAGAGAATGAAAAAAATGATAGAAGAAAAAAGAGGTAACTAAAATGAGCAAAAAAGAACTAAAAATTCAGGAAGAAAAGGCTATAGAAAACGATGCAGAATTAGAAAACAAAGAGGTAAACGAATTTGAGGAAATCGAAGAAGTTCCCGATGATGTTGAAGCGCTTTCTGCTGAGCCACCTGTTTTAGACCTTGATGAATTTGCAGAACCGACTCTGGATGAACTTGCCTTGGAAGAACTTGAGGCAGAAAATATTGAGGAAGATATTTCTAATATCGAGACAATTTCTTTAGATGACCCCGTTAAAGTGTATTTGAAGGAAATCGGTCGCGTTCCTCTTTTAAGCGGTAATGAGGAAATTGAATTAGCCTTAAAAATCCTAGATGGTGACGAAAATGCAAAAAAACGTCTTACCGAGGCTAATCTTCGCTTGGTTGTTAGTATCGCAAAAAAATATGTTGGCCGTGGAATGCATTTTCTTGACCTTATTCAAGAGGGGAATGTTGGTCTTATTAAAGCGGTTGAAAAATTTGACCATACCAAAGGCTTCAAGTTTTCAACATATGCAACATGGTGGATCCGTCAGGCAATAACAAGGGCTATTGCCGACCAAGCAAGAACCATTCGTATACCTGTTCTTATGGTTGAAACCATCAACAGACTTAAAAAAATCCAAAGTCAACTCTTACACGAAAATGGACAAGAACCTACCGAGGAGCTTATCGCAGAGCGTATGGAACTTTCGGTAGAGCGAGTTCGCGAAATTATGCGTGTTGCTCAGGAGCCTGTTTCTATGGAAACACCAATAGGTCCTGAGGAGGATAGCAGACTTATGGACTTCATTCGCGATGAGGATGCTATGGCGCCTGATGATGCCGCGCTTAAAACAATAACTAACGAGGATATTGATTCTGTGCTTCATACCTTAACTCCAAGGGAAGAATCGGTTATCAGGCTACGTTTTGGACTTCAAGATGGTAGATGCCACACTTTAGAGGAGGTTGGTAGCGAGTTTAATGTTACTCGTGAGCGTATCCGTCAGATTGAGGCAAAAGCACTTAGAAAACTCCGTCATCCTGTTCGCAGTAATAAATTTAAAGATAGGTAAAAATAATGTTTTTAAACAATGAAACTGATTATGCAATCCGCATTGTATCTTGCCTTGCAAAACAGACCGATAGGCTTGATGCGGCGGCAATAGCAGAAAAAACAGGAGTTACTCCTAGGTTTACTTTAAAAATTTTGCATAGACTGGTTCAAGGCGGCATCGTTCGTTCTTTTAAGGGTAATAAGGGCGGATACGTTCTAGCAAAATCCCCCGAGGAGATAACTCTTTTGCAGGTCGTTGAGGAAATTTACGGCACCCTTAATCTTAGCCGTTGTCATAGCGATGGTAGTTGCGGTTGCACACACCCGAATGGCTTTTGTGATTTTAAGGGAGTTTTTTCAGATATAACAACATATATGCGAAAAAAATTATCAGAGGTAACCTTTGATAAATGAGAGGTCTAAAAGATGAAATACACATATAAAACAAAGGGAGTATGCTCTCGCTCGATTTTTATCGAAATTGAGAATGATATAATAGAGTCAGTAACCTTTGAGGGTGGTTGTAACGGCAACACAAAAGGTATATCCAGTCTTGTGAAGGGTATGAGGGTTGATGATGTTATCGAGCGTTTAAGCGCAATTCGTTGTGGCTTTAGAGGAACATCTTGCCCCGACCAATTAGCAACGGCTTTAAAGGAAATTAAGGCAGGTGAGTAGAGTGCACGAAGATAAAGATATGAAAATTTTCGGCTCAAACAGTACAGATAAACCATTTTTGAATAATGAGCTTTATGGCGATGATGCCGATTATAAAAAGCAAAAAGAAAACGGTAATTTAGATAAAGCAAAAGAGCTTGGCGTGTTACTTGCAAACGAGTTTGTATCTGTCTGCCGTAAGGATGAATTGACCCTTTCGCAAAACGATAGCGAAAGTCTTATGACACAAAAAATATTACTTTTATCCTTTACTGTTATGGCGGGTTTGGAGGAGTTTTGCGATAATATTGCAATCGCCAATACCGCAAGAACTTCATTTTTTGATAAGCTTTATGAATTGGATAATGATTTGTTTGTGCGTTCTTCCGATACGGGTGCATTCTCATTTTATTATCTATCTTTCCGTAGGGGAACAGAGGTTGACCGTAGGGTAGGGCAAACCTTTGCAATGCTCTGCTCACACGATGGTGACCCCATTTATCAAGAACTTGGAGAGGCACTTTACTGTTGGTTTTTATCAAAAATTCAAAAAAAGGTTGAACAAGCCGAATTTGTTAAATGATAAAAGTCAGTTTGCTTTTTTGCAAACTGACTTTTTATTTTTGAATAATATAATAATCTGATAAAACAGTTGGCTTATTTTATCTCCTGTTCTAAATTATCAAAATGCGGTGACGAAAAAAACTGAATAATAGTGATTTCAAGTCCGTCACAAATTTTTTTAATGGTTGAAATAGTAGTACTGTTATTACGGTCGTTAACTATGTTGCTTAAGGTTGATTGAGTAAGTCCGCAAATAGTTGCTAGCTTGTTAACCGTTATATTATGCTCATTGCATAAATCAATGATACGAAGTTTAACTGCTTCACCAATATTCAGGAAAATCACCCCATACTCAAATTACACATATATTGTACCTCTTTTGAGTTAAAATGATTACCTCTTTTGAGTTGACATTTGTGTTTAGTTATGCTAGAATATTTCTAGCGTTATGTGATTGATTTATATATTGTATTTAAAAAATATATGTGATAAAATTAAAATAGTATTTAATTTAGTGTTTAAAGAGGTGACAATATGTCGGAGCAACAAAAGCTTTCTAAAATACCAGAGTCGCTTGAAAAAGTGTTGCAAACAAAAAATGTATCGTTTAATGAACCGCTTATTTTTGCTAAAGCGGATATGACTGTGGATTGTGATTTTAAAGAGCAGTTTTTACTTTTGACTAAAAGACATTTGATTTACGGCACCTCAAAAAACACTATGAGTGAACGTGCTTTAAGCGGTTTTGCTTCAAAATCTCCCGATTACAATGATTTTAGCTTTAAGGTGTTTAGTATTTCTAATTTATCCGCCCCCGCTATTGATTCGCTTGTTGTGGGCGGCGTTTTCAGGGTAGAGGTTGATGGAGAGGCGGTGCCTATTTTAGCCTTTACTAATGCATATAGGGCACGAATGAACATGCTAAGGGATATTTTAGATCTTTTAATTAAAAACGAGGATATACCAAACGAAAAGCTCTATGAGGATGTGCGTGAGGAATTTTGCCCCAAGTGTGGCGCACCGTATCCCGATAAGGAACGTAAAATTTGCCCTAAGTGTATGGATAAAAGAAAAATATTTTTTCGGCTTGCGTCATACTTTAGTCCCTATAAGGCAGAAATAATTGTTATAAGTATTTTGTGTATTGTCGGCTCATTTTTAACAGCATTATGGCCAACCCTTAGCGGAAGTATACTTTATGATGAGGTTTTGGCAGGTGAAAAAAATTCAGATATTTTAAAGGCTATTCCGATAGAGGATTTTGGAATACTTTTGCTGATTTTAGCAATAACAATGCTTGTGGTAAAGTTGTTGCAACAGCTTTTTGGAATAATTCAGGGCATACTTGTTGCAAAAATTGTTCCTAATGTTGTATCACAGCTTAGAAAAAATGTTTTCTCATCAATTCAGTCGCTGTCGGTTTCATTTTTTACGGGCAAAAAAACAGGCGGTCTTATGTCAAGAGTTACCAGTGATGCCACATCGGTTTCTGATATATTTATTGATGGTATACCCTATATATTGCCAAATCTTTTTATAATAGTTTTTTCTTGTTATTTTATGTTCAGGGCTAATTGGATTTTAGCCTTAGTTTCAATAATTGCTTTGCCTCCCGCAATGATTATAAGCATTAAGCTGGAGCCTGTTTTGTGGCATTATAACAGCAAAAACTTTCAAACAATGAGGGATTTACGCTCAAAGCTTAATGATAATCTTACAGGCGCAAGGGTTGTTCGTGCATTTGGTAAAGAAAAAAACGAGACCGAAAGGCTTGAAAAATCAAATTTAAAGGTTAAAGCGGCGCATTTTAATTTTGCAAGGTTTGATACCGGTTACACCGTAATATATGCTATGGCAAATGTGCTTTCCACACTTTTCACCTGGACTATTGGCGCCTGCTTTGTTTTGGCTATATTCAAACCTCAAATGAGCTACGGCACCTTAATTACCTTCGCGGGATATGCGGCGCTACTCGCAGGGCCTGCGGATTTCTTTTCCTACATATTCCGTTGGTGGTCAGGCTCGATGAACTCTGCTCAACGTATTTTTGAGATATTAGATGCTAAACCTGAGGTTGTTCAGACAATAAATCCCATAAGGAAAGAAAAGCTCAAGGGCGATTTAAGGTTAGAGAATGTCTCCTTTGGGTATGAAGAAAACAGACAGGTGCTTAAAGAAATAAATCTTGAGGTTGCCTCAGGTAAAATGCTTGGTATTGTTGGAAAATCGGGCGCGGGCAAAACTACCTTGGCAAACCTTATTACCAGACTTTATGATGCTACCACAGGCAATATCTACTTAGACGGAATAAACATAAGGGATATGGCGTTTGAGGATGTTAGGCGAAATATAGCGCTTGTAAGTCAGGAAACATATATTTTTAAAGGCACCATCTATGAAAATATAGCCTATGCCAATCAAAACGCAACAAAAAGCGATGTTTTAAAGGCGGCAGTTGCCGCAAGCGCACACGATTTTATCACAAAATTGCCTGACGGATATGATACATATGTTGGGGCGGGCGGAAGAACTTTGTCAGGCGGAGAACGTCAACGAATCTCAATAGCCAGAGCGATTTTAGCCGACCCTAAAATTTTAATACTTGATGAAGCAACTGCGGCGGTAGATACCGAAACAGAGCGCAATATTCAGCGTTCACTTAAAGAGCTTATAAAAAACCGTACCACCCTTTCAATAGCGCACAGACTTTCAACCTTACGCGATGCCGATGAGCTTATAGTGCTTGAGGATGGTAAAATTACCGAAAAGGGTACCCACGATATGTTAATACGGCAAAAGGGTGCTTATTATAAGCTGTTGCAGATTCAAAGTAAAGCGCTTGCAATGCGCGGAATCGGAGATTAGTATGACAAAGGAAATTGATATTTTAAATGAAGAAAATCAGCGTGTTGAGCGGCTTTTATCTATAAATCCGCTTACGCCCGATAATGCGGTGTTTTCAAGAACAAGCGGTGGTTTTGTATCCCTTTCGCACGCGGATAAGCTTTATAAACAGGTGAATGTTATACGTACCTTTCCGTTTACCTCGCCTAATGAGTTTTTATCGGTTCGCGAGATTGACGGCAAGCAAGACGAGATAGGTATGATAGAAAACTTGTTGGCTTTTGATAAAGAAACGGTTAACTTGATTAACGAGCAGTTAGAACTCCGTTACTTCATGCCTAAAATAACAAAGATTTTATCAATTAAAGAGGAGTATGGTCACACCTATTGGTCTGTGATGACTGATAAGGGAAAATGCCGTTTTACTAGCGCCTCGGGTTCATCGGGCGCGGTTGTTCAAAAGGGAAATAGGGTCATCATAAAGGATGCAAATGAAAACAGATTTGAGATAGAGGATATATCTTTTTTAAGCAAAAAGGAAATGAAAAAACTGGATTTGTATTTGTAAAGCATTTTGGAGAGAATACTATGGATTTAAATATTCCGCTTGAAGAAAAGTATTTAAAAAAATTAAATAGTGTTGTAAACCAAAAGCCTTTGTATTGTATTCGGTCAGATATCAATTTAAAGGGCAAGTTTTCTGATGCTTGTAGGGTGGGAATGACAGAGTCTGTGCTTTTTGTTTTTGATGAAGATGATGCTCATTTTTACCCCCTTAATGAATGTGAGGCTGTTATTCACCGCCCGCAAGCTAACGGAGTTTTGCTAAATATAAAAACCGACGGGATAGAGCGGCTTGTAGCAAGGGGAAGTATGAGTGATGTTTCAAACTTTGCCTCTATTGCAAAGGGCGCAAAATATTTAATAGAAGGCGAAAAGAGTAAAAGAGCGGTTAATAATGAGCTTAGCAAGGTGTGTAAAAAATGCGGCAGGGTTTTACCTGGTACCAAGCTTTGCCCCAAATGTGATGATAAGTATCAGGGCATAAAGCGTTTGGCAGAGCTTTGCAAACCGCACACTGCCGCTTTAATATTAGTTGCAATTTTATTGGTTTTTGATAGTTCGCTTACATTATTTCAAGAATATATTTTCAGGCTTTTTGTTGATAATAATTTAGCATCGGCAAGCGGCGGGATTTTTGATGTGCTTTTGTTTTTTATCGTCTATTTTGCCAAGATAGTTGTGGGACTGATAATTTATTATCGCCAGCGTATAATTTGCAGTAAATTAAGCGTAAAAATCACATATCAGTTAAGGCAAAGACTTAATGAGCATTTGCAAAAGCTTTCGTTATCCTTTTTTAATAAGCGGAATGCAGGCGAGCTTATTGAAAGGGTGTCGAGCGATACCAACAGTGTTCAGGACTTTATTACCAACTGTATGTCAAAAACCCTGACCCAAGCACTTACAATGATTGCGCTGATTATAATTATGCTTATAATGAACTGGAAGCTTGCACTTATGGCATTTGCTTTTATGCCCTTTGTTGTTATATTTGTAAGAACCTTTTGGCCCCGTATCAGAAAAATTTATCATCATCAGTGGAGAAAAAACGATAAAATTCATAACAAACTTCAGGATGTTTTGTCAGGAATACGTATTGTAAAAACTTATGGCAAGGAAGAGCAAGAGATAAAAGAATTTTGTGATTTGAACGATGAGTTTGCAGTTGTTCAAGAGCAGAATGAAAAGTTTTTTGCAACATTTTTTCCTTTGCTTACTTTAACAATTTCCTTTAGTACTTATTTAATTATCTACCTTGGTGGTCAAAATGTTTTAGGCGGCACAATGTCTGTGGGTGAGCTGATGCAGTTTATTGCCTACGCTAATTTGTTGGCGGGGCCAATCAGTTGGATGAGCTTTTTGCCAAGGCGAATCATCCGTATGACCACAAGTATGGAAAGGATTTATGATGTTTTAGATGAAAAACCCGAAATCACCTCAAACCAAAACAGCGATAAATCTGAAATAAAAGGGGATATCTCTCTTAAAAACGTTTGCTTTGGTTACCGCTCATATGAGCTCGTGTTAGAGAATATAAACCTTGAGGTTAAAAAGGGTGAAATGATTGGTTTGGTAGGCTCGTCAGGGTCGGGTAAATCAACCTTTATAAATCTTATAATGCGCTTGTATGATGTGGATGAGGGCACAATTTTAATAGACGGTAAAAATATAAAGGATTTTGATTTAGCCGCATATCATAATCAGATAGGAGTAGTGTTGCAGGAAACATTTTTGTTTGCGGGCACAGTGCTTGAAAATATTCGTTTTGCTAAACCAAATGCATCTTTAAAGGAGATAATTAAAGCGGCAAAGGCGGCAAATGCTCACGAGTTTATATGTAAACTTCCCGACGGGTATAACACCTATATCGGCGAGAGGGGACATAATCTTTCGGGAGGAGAAAAACAAAGGGTTGCCATTGCAAGAGCGATTTTAAACGACCCAAAAATACTTATTTTAGATGAGGCAACCTCAGCGCTTGATACTGAAAGTGAATATCAGGTTCAGCAAGCGTTGGAAAGGCTTAGAAAGGGGCGCACAACCTTTGCTATAGCGCATAGGCTTTCAACACTTCGCTGCGCTGATAGAATAGCAGTTATAAATGAGCATAATATAGCAGAGCTTGGCACACATAATGAGCTTTTAAAACAAAAGGGTATTTACTACTCGCTGGTTATGGCTCAGCTTCAAATGAATAAAACGGCAAGCGATAAATAGTTAACAAAAGATGGATACGGCGGTTTTGCTGTATCCATCTTGCATTTTAAATAATAGTATTTACTTTTGCTTTTTAACCACGTTGATTTTCTTTTTGTAAAAAGAAATTATAAAGGGTATTGAGATTAAAAATGTGCAGATATCTGCTACAGGTTGAGCGGCTTGTACACCAATACAATCAAATATTAAGGGCAGTAAAAGTACCGACGGCAAGAAGAAAATACCTTGACGACAACTTGCAAGAAAGGTAGCCTCAGTCTTAAATCCAAGGCATTGATAAAGTTGATTAACATAAGTGCTAAAGGCCAAAAAAGGCATAGCTAGACCAGAAAGTTGTATGGTTTGCACACCAATTTTAACAACCTCTTCATCGTTGCAAAACCACCACATAATAGGCTCGGCAAACAGACTGGATATTACAGCAAAAGTAATGCAGATAACCGAGCCTATCTTTGCAGTAAAAATAAAAGCTTGCCAGGTACGCCGTTTGTTTCCTGCGCCGTAGTTGTACCCAGCCACAGGTTGAAAGCCCTGACCTATGCCAAGGCACAGATTACGCGCCAAAATATATACTTTGTTGGCAATGGTAATTGCGGCACCTGCAGCATCACCACCGTATCCAATAGCTTGAATGTTAAGCACAGCTGTGGACAAACTGCCAAGTCCTTGTCGGCAAACGGTAGGAATACCCGTAGTGACTATCAATTTGTAATCTTCAAAATTGTGGCTGATATAGCGTGGGTGCAGTTTTACAATTGATTTTCCTGTAATGAAAAAGCTAATAAGTATTAAAAAACTAGCGGTCTGACTAATCATAGTGGCTAATGCGGCGCCACCTGTACCCATATCCATACCAAAAATAAAAATCGGGTCTAATATCATATTAAGTATGCCGCCTGTAATAATGCCAACCATAGCCTTTCGGGAAAAGCCTTCACTACGCAAGGTGTTGTTTAGTACAAAAGTAGCGCAGTTTATAGGTGCGGCTAAGAGGATTAGCTTGGCATATGGTATAGCATAGGGAAGCATTGTATCAGTACAACCAAGTAGCCTTAGAAAAGGCTTTAGTACAAAAAGGCCTAAAGCAGTCAATATGCCTGCCGCAAGAGCGGTGAAGAAAGCTGTAGATGCGTAGCGGCTAGCCGCATCAATTTGCTTGGCACCAAGCCGTCGGCTAATTAAACTACCAGAACCCACAGCCAAACCAAAACCTACAGCCTGAATAATAGCCATAATAGAATATACAGCGCCAACTGCTGCAGATGCGGATTTGTTAATTTGTGAAACAAAATAGGTATCTGCAGTGCTGTATATCACAGTGATTAGTGTGCTTATGGTGGATGGAATTGCTAAAGAGGCAACAAGCTTTGATATCGGAGTTTCTAGCATATGCTTAAATTGAGTTTCACTACTGATTGCACCTTTGCTAATACCTTTCATTTTTTCATCTTCCCTCTGATTTTTGGTGAATGTATTCAAATTTATTATAACACATTCTTGCTTTGATTTCTATATATATATATCTTGCGAAAACGCAATCGTCCCTGTATTCGTATTTAATATTCGGTGGATTGCTTGACAGTAATAGCATAGTATGATAAAATATTCTAGTATATAAAATGGCGTTTTATGTATCCACATATTGCCAATGGAGGAACAAAAATGAACAATAATGAAAAAAATATGGAAACTATCGTAGCTCTTGCAAAGGGCAGAGGCTTTGTATATTCGGGCTCGGAAATATACGGCGGTCTTTCTAACACTTGGGATTATGGCCCTCTTGGTGTAGAACTTAAAAATAACATCAAAAAAGCTTGGTGGAAAAAATTCGTTCAAGAAAACCCATATAACGTTGGTCTTGATAGCGCAATTTTAATGAATCCTCAGGTTTGGGTAGCATCAGGTCACGTTGGTGGCTTTTCAGACCCTTTGATGGATTGTAAGGACTGTAAAACCCGTCATAGAGCAGATAAACTCATTGAGGATGCAGGTGTTAATCCTGCCGGTTGGAGCTTTGAGCAAATGAGTGATTACATTCGTGAGAATAATATCACTTGCCCCGATTGTGGCTCATCTAATTTTACTGATATCCGTAAATTTAACCTTATGTTTAAAACATTTCAGGGCGTAACTGAGGATGCAAAAAACGAGATTTATCTCCGCCCCGAAACCGCTCAAGGTATTTTTGTAAACTTCTCAAACATTCAGCGTACAACCCGTCGTAAACTCCCATTCGGTGTTTGTCAGATTGGTAAGTCATTCCGCAACGAGATTACACCCGGTAACTTTATTTTCCGTACTCGCGAGTTCGAGCAGATGGAGCTTGAGTTCTTCTGCAAACCCGGTACCGATCTTGAATGGTTTGCATACTGGAAAGAAACCTGTAAAAATTGGTTGCTTAGCCTTGGAATTAAAGAAGAAAATCTCCGCCTCCGCGACCACGAAAAAGAGGAACTTTCGCACTATTCTAACGCAACAACCGACTTTGAGTTCTTGTTCCCGTTTGGTTGGGGTGAGCTTTGGGGTATTGCTGACCGTACAGACTTTGACCTCAACGCCCATATGAAAGAATCAACAAAGAGCTTAGAATATTTTGACCAGGAAACAAACGAAAAGTTTGTTCCATATGTTATCGAGCCATCTTTGGGCGCAGACAGAGTTTTACTTGCGTTCCTTTGTGATGCATATGATGAAGAAAAGGACGAAAAGGGCGATACTCGTACAGTTCTTAGACTCCATCCCGCCTTGGCACCCTTCAAGGCAGCAGTATTACCCCTTAGCAAAAAGTTAAGCGAAAAAGCTATGGAGGTTTACTCCTTGCTTGCCAAGGATTATATGATTGATTTTGATGATGCAGGTTCTATTGGTAAACGCTATCGTCGTGAGGACGAAATCGGCACACCCTTCTGCATTACCTACGACTTTGATTCAGAAAATGATGGTTGCGTAACCGTTCGCGATAGAGATACTATGGAGCAAGAACGAATCGCAATCAGTCAACTTTCTGATTACATTAAAACCAAGTTGGAGTTTTAATAATGGATATTAAGCGTATTGAAAACGCAGTTAGAGAAATTTTAATCGCAATAGGCGAGGACCCCGACAGAGAGGGCCTTGTTGAAACTCCAAATCGCGTAGCCCGTATGTATGGGGAGGTTTTTAGCGGACTTGCAGAGGACCCTAAAAAGCATCTAAAAACATTCAATACAGGGCACGATGAAATGGTTGTTGTGCGTGATATACCTCTTTATTCAATGTGTGAGCACCATTTGCTACCCTTTGTAGGCAAGGCGCATATAGCATATATTCCAAGTAATGGCGTTGTTATCGGGCTTTCAAAACTTGCAAGAATAGTTAATTCTTTTGCAAGGCGTCCGCAACTGCAAGAAAGACTAACTGCAAATATTGCCGATTTTCTAGAAAAAGAGCTTGATGCAATGGGGGTTGCAGTTGTTATTGAGGCTGAGCACCTTTGTATGACAATGCGCGGTGTTCGTGCATCGGGCGCTTTAACCTGCACATCTGCACTTCGCGGAATAATGCGTTCGGACAGTCGCACGAGAGCCGAAGCCTTAAAACTTTTGGAGAAATAAAATGAGTAATAATAAGTTTTTTTGTTTTCGCGATGGAAGGTTGCCACTCGGCAAAAAAACATATATTATGGGTATTATAAACGTTACCCCCGATTCTTTTTCAGACGGGGGTAATAATTTATCTGTAACTAACGCCCTTGCTACTGCCGAAATGATGGAAAAGCATGGTGCAGATATTTTGGATATAGGCGGTCAGTCAACTCGGCCCGAAAGCACGGTTATTTCACCCGATGAAGAATGGGCAAGACTTGAAAAGGTGTTGCCTATAATTTTATCTAAAACGAAGCTACCCGTTTCGGTTGATACCTTTTATCCCGAGGTGGCAAAAAAAGCCTTAGAAATGGGTTGCCATATTATTAACGATGTTAGCGGTGTGGCTTCACCTAAAATGGCAGAGGTTGTAAAGACCTATAATGCGGGTTGGATTTTAATGCATTCGGGCGAATGCAAATCTGAAGATATCTGCGCCGAAATTAAAGATGGATTAAATGCGCTTTTAAATTCCGCCTTGCAGTTGGGTGTAGAAAAAGATCATATTTGCCTTGACGCAGGTATTGGGTTTGGCAAAAATCATTCCCAAAACTTTAAAATAGTTGCCAACACAAAATCTATTAAAATAGATAGTAATGCGTATCTGTTAGGTGCTTCAAGAAAGAGGTTTATCGGCTCACTTTTGCCCGATAATACAGATGTTACCGAGCGTGATTACGGCACAACAGCAGTTAATACTGTTGGAATTTTGGGTGGCGCAGATATAATAAGAGTGCATAATGTAAAGGCAGCTTATCAAACCGCTCAAATTGTAGAAATGCTAAGAAAGGATTTTTAAAATGAATAGGCTAACAAAAATATTGGCAATAATCTCATCTTTTGTTCTTATATTTTGGGATTTATCAACGCTTGGTAGTATTATGTCACTTGATGATGGTGCCCAAATTTTTGAATCGGTTATGAATTCTATGCTACCTTGCGGTATGCTTTTTGGTATAACAGCATTACTTAACATTTTTGATAAGTCGGGTAAAAAAATCTTTGCCGTTATAACTTCGGTGCTCTTTGGGTTTATGGCATTTGTTAGAATATTTGCTTTTGGTCTTCAAATGTTTTTTATTTCAAAGGGGCAGGGGGCAAAGGATTTTGATGAAATCTTATTGCTTATAGAATTTTGTGGATATATTCTTTTAGTGGTTTCTGCAGTCTTTTTAATGGTATATATCATTAAAGGTACATTAAAGCGTACCACACTTACCTTGTTTAGTGTTTCTGCAGTAATTTTAATTGTTATTTGGATAATAATTCAGTGGCAATCTGTATCGCAAATGATATTTGAGGATAAAGGCTTTGTAGAAATATTGCTTGCAATATTTACGGGTGATTTTATTTGCAGTTTAACAACCCTCGTTGCATATACACTTTCTTTTGGTTATGTTACTAAGGTGTTTGAAGGAAAAAAGCAAGGGTGAAATAAATGGATAAAATCTATATTAAAGGTCTTAAGATTTTTGCATACCATGGTGTTAACCCTGAAGAAACAGAAAATGGTCAAGAGTTTGAGGTTGATATAACTATGTATGCCGATTTATCAAAGGCAAGAGTTAGCGATGATTTAGAGGACACTATCAACTATGCAAAGGCAAGAAAGATAGTTAATGCCGCAATGTGTGATAGACCCTTTAAGCTTATTGAAAGGGCGGCAGAAGAGGTAGCATCTCGACTTATTAGCGAGTTTTCACAGCTTAAAAAGGTGAAGGTTTTATTAAAAAAGCCAAACGCACCTATGTCTTGTGTATTTGATTATGTTGCGGTTGAAATAGTGAAAGAGGCGGAATAACATATGTCTAGAGCTTTTGTTGCTTTTGGCACTAACTTGGATAATAGAGAACAGAACATAACCGATGCTATTGAGGCGCTTAGGCTTGTTCCCAAGACTGTTGTAATAAATGTCTCAAAAATCTATGAAACAGAGCCTTGGGGATATGCAGAACAGGATAATTTTTTAAATGGCGTTATAGAACTTGAAACATCCCTTAACCCCTTTGCGTTACTTGGTGCACTGTTGGGTATTGAGGCGGCTATGGGACGCCATAGAACCATTAAAAACGGCCCTAGAATTATAGATTTGGATTTGCTTATTTATGATAATGAAAAGATAAATTCAAAGGAACTTATGTTACCGCATCCGCGAATGATGGAGCGTGCCTTTGTATTAAAGCCGTTAACCGATATTTTGCCCGAGGAACCATATTTAACCGCCTTGTCACAACAGGATATAACAAAGGTGTGGGAATATGAAGCGTAGATTGATAACTGTTATAGATGTTGCTATAATTGTTTTTGTGGTGGTTTTTTCGCTTGTTTTCAGTTTGTCACTGTTTAAAAATCAGGGTACAGTTGCGATTGTTTCGGTAAATGATAATGTTAAGTATGAATTGCCTTTAAGTGTCAACACACAAAAAACCATTACTACCGAATATGGATATAATAAAATCGTAGTTAAAAACGGTAAAATCAGTGTACTCTCTGCCGATTGCAGAGATGGTATTTGCGTTTCGCGGGGGGGAATAAATAAAAAAGGGCAGAGCATTGTGTGTTTGCCCCATAAAATGATTATCGAAATAAAGTAGGCATAAATAATGAAAAATATTTCTGCAAAAAGGATAGCTATATATGGTTTGCTTACTGCGGTTGCAATGATTTTCGGGTATGTTGAATATTTGCTACCGCTATCCTTTATTGCGCCGGGAGTAAAGCTAGGTCTTGCAAATTTAATCTGCCTTTATCTAATATGTCTTGATAAAAACCATTTGGCGCTAGGGATAAATGTTGTTAGAATTTTGTTATCCGCTTTGCTTTTTGCAACCCCATTTTCACTTTTGTTTTCACTGACTGCAGGGATTTTTAGTGTAATTGTTATGTTGTTTGCAAAGAAATTCAAGTCTTTGGGTGTTGTGGGCATAAGCGTAGTTGGTAGCGCGGTTCATAATTTTGTTCAGTTAATTGTTGCAAACTTTACGATGGGTCAAGGCGTGTGGTTTTATCTTCCATTTTTGCTTACTGCCGGTACAGTTGCCGGTGCGCTTGTGGGAGCTTTATGTTTTGTTATGCTTGGCAAGACCAAAAATATTACAAAATACATACAATTTAATTAAAGAAATTTCTAGCAAAGCTACAAAAGGTGGCTTTGCTTTTTTTATTGCATAAATAAATAATCTTTCGCATATCCATATACAAAGAGTAAGTATGGAGGAAAGGGTTATGACAAACACAAGTATTTATAAAGATATATCTAGCAGAACAGACGGTTCGATTTTTTTAGGGGTGGTAGGCCCTGTTAGAACAGGAAAATCAACATTTA
>JAZNIK010000018.1:0-27022 GCA_045577495.1 Acutalibacteraceae bacterium | reverse complement strand
ATTCCTATTTATATTTCTGACTATGTTATGATGGGCTACGGAACAGGTGCTATTATGGCGGTTCCTGCTCACGATGACCGCGATTATGACTTTGCAAAGAAGTTTGGCATTGATATTATTGAGGTTATAAAGGGAGGCGATATAAACGAGGCCGCTTATACCGGTGATGGCGAAATGGTTAACTCCGATTTCCTTAACGGTATGGATAACAAAAAGGATTCAATCGCAAAAATGATTGATTTCTTGCAACAAAAAGGCATTGGCGAGGGCGGAGTCCAGTTTAAAATGAAGGATTGGGCTTTCAACCGTCAGCGTTATTGGGGCGAACCAATCCCAATTGTTCATTGTGATAAGTGTGGTATGGTTCCCGTTCCATATGAGGAGTTGCCTTTAAGACTTCCCGAGGTTGAGAATTTTGAGCCCGGTACAGATGGCGAAAGCCCACTTGCAAAGATTGATTCTTATGTAAACTGCAAGTGCCCTAAGTGTGGCGGTGATGCAAAACGCGAAACCGATACAATGCCACAATGGGCAGGCTCTTCGTGGTATTTCTTAAGATATATCGACCCGCATAACGATAATGCACTTGCCGATATGGATAAGCTTAATTATTGGATGCCTGTTGATTGGTATAACGGCGGTATGGAGCACGTTACACGACATCTTATTTATTCACGCTTCTGGCATAAATTCCTTTACGATATCGGTGCAGTTCCTTGTGCAGAGCCATACGCTAAAAGAACAGCTCAAGGCCTTATCTTAGGTCCCGATGGAGTTAAAATGAGTAAATCGCGCGGTAACGTAATCGACCCGAATGAAGTTGTTGATGCGCTCGGTGCAGACGTTCTTCGCACATATGTACTCTTTATGGGCGATTATGAACAGGCGGCGCCTTGGTCAGAAAATTCTGTTAAGGGTTGTAAGCGATTTATCGATAGAATTTGGAACTTGCAAGAAATTTTAGTAGACGGCGATGAGTTCTCGCCAGAGCTTTCTTCATCATTCCATAAGACCATCAAAAAGGTATCAGAAGATATTGAAACATTAAAATACAATACCGCTATTGCGGCGCTTATGACATTACTTAATGCTATTTACACAAAGGGCGAGATTAACAAAGCAGAGCTTAAAACCCTTTTGCTTCTTGTTAACCCATTTGCACCTCACATCACAGAGGAGATGTGGTCGGTTTGCGGTTTTGGTAAAATGATTGCTACTGATGGCGAGTGGCCAACATATGATGAAGCAAAATGTATAGACGAGCAGGTTGAAATTGTTGTTCAAATTTGTGGTAAAATCAAGGCTAAGCTTATGGTTGCCGCTAACGCAGATAACGATACTGTTATTGCTACTGCAAAGGCAGAACCAAAGGTTGCCTCAGAACTAGAGGGTAAGCAGATTATTAAAGAAATTTGCGTACCCGGCAAGCTTGTTAATATCGTTGCAAAATAATCCTTGACATTGGTTATAAGGGTGTAGTATAATAGATTCCTAAGGAAAAATTTTACCCCTGCACCATTGCGGAGGGAGGGAACATAAATGAGTCAGGTAAAAATTAAAGAGAATGAATCACTGGATAATGCACTTCGTCGTTTTAAAAGACAAACTGCTAAAGACGGTGTTATTCAAGAGGTACGTAAGAGAGAGCACTATGAGAAGCCCTCTGTAAAGCGTAAAAAGAAATCGGAAGCCGCCCGTAAGCGTAAGTTCCGCTAATTATTTGCATTTAAAACGGCTTGGTTTACAAGCCGTTTTATTTTTTAAAAAGGAAAATTATTATGTTATTTAAACCACATTTTCAGTTTAATAATATATGTGATATTACCCTCGATTTTTTAAAGGAAATCGGGGTCGATACCCTTGTTTTAGATGTTGATAATACCCTCTGCATTCAAAAAGGCAAGGTTGTTTTGCCCAATGTAATGCAGTGGCTTGATGATATGAAAAAAAGCGGTATAAAACTTATTATTCTCTCAAACGCCAAACCAAAAAGAATGCTTCCAATAGCCAATAATTTTGGGCTTGAGTTTGTGCCGTTGGGGTTAAAACCGCTACCCTTTGGGTATTGGCGCGCCGCTAAAAAAATCGGCGGTAAAAACAAAAACTGTGCTATCGTGGGCGACCAACTTTTAACCGATATTTTTGGTGGTCATTTAGCAAATCAAAAAACAATTTTGGTTTCTCCTTCGGAACTTGAAACCTCGTTTGGTTTTAAGATTAAGCGCGGTATTGAAAGAAAACTGCTAAAACTATATAAAATGAAATGTGATTTTTAGTTATAGGTTGGTGATATAATGTCTGCAAAATTCGGACCTGCGGGTAATTCTGAAAGCTTTTTAAAAATGGGATATAAGGGCTCCTTACAGGTGCCAGAATATATAGAAAAAATGGGGCTTGATGCCTTTGAGTATCAGTGCGGCAGAGGTGTAAATATCGGCGCCGATAAAGCAACCGAGCTTGGCAAAAAAGCGAAGGAAAAAGGTGTAATTCTTTCTCTGCACGCACCTTATTATATTTCAATGTCTTCGGTTGAGGAGGAAAAAAGGCTTAACTCTATCCGCTATATTTTGGATAGTGCAAGGGCGGTTAATGCTATGGGTGGTAATCGCATTGTTGTTCATACAGGCTCTTGCGGTAAAATCAGTCGCGAAAGTGCGTTAGAACTAGCGGTTGATACTATGAAACTTGCTATAAAAGCTCTGGATGATGAGGGGCTTTCAAGTATTCGCATTTGCCCCGAAACTATGGGCAAAATAAATCAGCTTGGAACTTTGGAAGAGGTTTTAACCCTTTGTGAGCTTGATGAAAGACTTTTGCCCTGCATTGATTTTGGGCATCTCAACGCAAGGACCTTGGGCGAGGTTAACTCATCTGAAGCATATGCCGAGATTTTAAATGCTATCGAAAACAGATTGGGTGCATCGCGCCTTAACGAGTTTCATTCCCATTTTTCTAAAATCGAGTACACAACAGGCGGCGAAAAAAAGCATTTGACCTTTGAGGATACTGTTTTTGGCCCCGATTTTGAGCCGCTTATGGAGATAATTGCAAAGAAAAGCTTAAGCCCAACATTTATTTGCGAATCGGCGGGAACACAGGCAGAGGATGCAAAGCAAATGAAGGACTATTATGAGAAGTTTATTTAATTTTTCGCTTGAGGTGGAGTATGAAAATTTTAGTTCTTAATGGACCAAATCTTAATCTTTTAGGGCTTCGCGAACCCGAGATTTACGGCAAAGAAACCTTAGAGGATATCAATAATGAAATAGCTAAAAGAGCGGCAGAACTCGGCGCCGAATGTGAGTTTTTTCAGTCCAACTGTGAGGGTGAATTAGTATCTGCAATCCACCGCCTTTTGTTAGAGGATTTTGATGGTTGTGTGCTAAATGCAGGTGCATATACCCATTATAGTTATGCAATCCGTGATGCAATTTCTGCCGTTAAAAAACCGGTTATCGAGGTGCATATTTCAGATGTTCATTCAAGGGAAGAATTTAGACATATATCGGTAATCAAGGATGTTTGCGAACAGGTTATTGCGGGCTTTGGCAAAAAAAGTTATATTCTTGCTTTAGAGGCACTTTGCGGAGATAAATAATGCTTAAAAAATTACAAAAAATACAAGGGTTATTAACGGAAGATACGGCCGCGCTTTTTTATACTGAAATCGCAAGAAAATATTTAACGGGGTTTTCTTCTTCGCTTGGATATTTATTTGTAACACCTAAAAAAGCGGTTTTATTCGTGGATGGCAGATATTATGAGGCCGCTACAAAAAAGGTGGATAGTGAAGTTAAGGTAGAGCAATTTAATGATATTTCTGAACAGGCAAAACCTTTGCTTGATGGCAGAGTAAAAAGATTGTTGGTTGAAACGTCAATTTCGGTTTCTACCCTAAAAAGCTTTGAAAATATGTTTAAGGTTGAGGTAGAACCATCACAAGAACTCGAAAAAGCAGTTTTGGAAATGCGTCTGATAAAAACAAATGATGAAATCCAAAGTATAGTTAAGGCGCAAAGTATAGCCGAAAAGGCATTCGAGCATATTTTGGATTTTATAAAACCCGGCATTAGCGAGAATCAAATAGCTGCCGAGCTAGAGTATAAAATGAAGCTTTTGGGAAGTAGTGAGCCCTCATTTAAAACCATAGCAATAACCGGCAAAAAAACCTCAATGCCACATGGTGAGCCGGACGATACCATTGTTAAAAAGGGCGATTTTGTAACTATGGATTTTGGTGCGACGTGGAATGGTTATCATAGTGATATGACACGAACCATTGCGGTCGGCTTTGCTACCGATAAAATGAAAAATATTCATGATATTGTCTTAAAGGCTAATATATCGGCGCTAGATAAGGTTTGTGTAGATGTTAAGGCATCGGAGGTTGATTTGGCGGCAAGGGATATTATTTCGGCTGCGGGTTACGAAAAAGAGTTTTCGCACTCAACAGGCCACGGGGTAGGTTTAGAGATTCACGAGGCGCCTAATGTTAGCTTTAAAAACCAAAACCAACTTAAAGAAAATCAGGTTATAACCATTGAACCGGGTATATATTTAAGTGGTGAATTTGGGGTCAGGATAGAAGATATGGTGGTTGTTACAAAAAATGGCTGTAATAACTTGACAAAAGCCGAAAAAACGCTTATAATTTTATAAGCTGGATATGTTCTGGTAAATAATTGCATTTATTTGCATTGTAAATATTTTTTGGAGGTAAAAACTTATGGTAAGTGCCGGCGATTTTAGAAATGGCGTTACATTTGAAATGGAAGGAAATGTTTATCAAATCATCGAATTCCAACATGTTAAACCTGGCAAGGGCGCAGCATTTGTTCGCGCAAAGATTAGAAATGTAATTGCGGGTTCTGTGGTTGAAAAAACCTTTAACCCCAACGATAAATTCCCTACCGCTTTTGTTGAGCGTAAGGAGATGGAATATTCTTATAACGATGGCGACCTTTACTACTTTATGGACCCAGAAAGTTATGAGCTTGTTCCCGTAAATAGCAGTGATTTGGGCGATAACTTTAAGTTTGTTAAAGAGAATATGGTTTGTAAAATCCTTTCTTATAAGGGTAATATCTTTGGTATTGAGCCACCTACCTTTGTTGAACTTCAGGTTACACAGACCGACCCCGGTTTTAAGGGCGATACTGCAACAAACGCAACCAAACCTGCAACTCTTGAAACAGGTGCAGAAATTCGTGTTCCTCTTTTCATTGATGAGGGCGAAATGATTCGTATCGATACTCGTACAGGCGAGTATATGGAACGCGCATAAGCGAAATATAATAACACATTAAGGGAGTGTTTTAAATGACAATTTGTGAAAAAGTTGCTTATATTAAGGGTCTTGCAGAGGGCTTAGAGCTTGATACTAACGATAAAAACAGCAAGGTTTTAAAGGCTATTATCGATTTGTTAGAGGATGTTGCTTTAACCGTTGAAGATTTAGAAGACGGTTGCGCAGAGCTCTGTGAGCAGATTGATGCAGTTGATGAGGACCTTTCTAATTTAGAGGACTTTATCTATGATGATGAAGACGAAGAATATGATTATGATGATGACGATGAGGTTTACGAGGTTGAATGTCCTGCTTGTAATGATATCGTTTATCTTGATGAGGATATGCTCGCAGAGGGTGAAATCGCTTGCCCCAACTGTGGCACAAATTTAGAGTTTGATTTTGAATGTGACTGTGATTGCTGTGACTGTGAATCAGACGAATGTGAGGATAAGGAATAATCCCCTTATCGTAAAATTTTAAAAAATAGGGGGTGCTTTTTTGCACTCCCTTTTATTTTCAATGTGAGGAAACTAAAATGTCTACCAAAACCTTTTCTTTGGAATACACAGCGCAAAAGTTGTATGACACAGATATTATTTGTGATACGGGTGTTATAATTGTTGCGGCTGGCTCTGCTTCGCGTATGGGTGGAATCAATAAAATTTTGTCCCCTTTATGTTATATTCCCGTAATTCAGCGCACCATAGCGGCATTTGAGGCGCATCCATCGGTAACATCTATTGTTGTTGTAACAAGGGAAGATATGCTTTTAGATATACAAAAAATAATTTTAAAAGCAGATTTTTTAAAGGTTACGGATATAGTTTTGGGCGGGAATTCGCGTCAGGAGTCTGTTAAATGCGGATTTGATATATTATCTAAAAATGAGGATATAAAAAAGGTTTTGGTGCACGATGGCGCGCGACCACTGGTAAGTTTTGAGGTTATCCAAAGGGTCATAACAGCGGCAGATTCTTTTGGAGCAGCTATTCCGTCGGTTGCCGTTAAGGACACAATAAAAAAGGTTGGCGCACTAGGTAAGGTTACCGAAACCTTAGAACGCGACAATTTGGTTAATATTCAAACTCCGCAAGGCTTTAAAACCGAAATTTTAAAGGATGCTTTTTTTAAGGCGGGTAATGATTTGTCAGCCTTTACAGACGATAGCTCACTTGTGGAGGCGACGGGATACTCGGTTTATACCGTTGAGGGTGATTATAAAAACATAAAAATCACAACCCCCGAGGATATGCTTATTGCATCGGCATATGTTGGTGCAGAAAAGTAAGTTGGCAGGACTTGATAAAGGTAGAGGTGCAGTATGAGAATAGGTCACGGATACGATGTTCATAGGTTAACACAGGGCAGAAAACTTATTTTAGGCGGAGTTGAAATACCTTTTGATAAGGGGCTTTTAGGCCACTCGGATGCGGATGTTTTGCTTCACGCCATATCAGATGCCTTGCTTGGTGCCGCCGCACTTGGCGATATCGGAAAATATTTTCCACCAAGTGATGACGCCTTTAAAGATGCTAATAGCAGAGTGCTGCTTCGCGAGGTAGTAAGACTTCTGCAAAAAGAGGGCTATAAGGTTTTAAATATTGATGCTACAATTTTGGCAGAGAACCCCAAAATGCGTCCCTTTATCGATGAAATGCGCCACAACATAGCAGATGATTTGGGATTGGATTTTTCATTTGTAAGCGTTAAAGCAACCACAGAGGAGGGGCTTGGCTTTACAGGTAGTGGTGAGGGTATTTCTGCCCACGCAGTCTGCCTTATAGACTGAGAATAATTATAACACCTTTTGAATAGATTTAATTAAGAGGTGTTTTTATGATAGGCTTTGTTACAACTAAAAAAAGCATATCAACAGTTTTGTTGGTAGTGTTTTTATCTTTTATTTTATTGGCGCTTGTTGTTTTTAAAGCCAATCAAACAGCATCTGCCGAGGTGCTTGAAAGGAATGCTTTGGACACTAAAAGCAGAATAATCTTTTTAAAAAATTTGGGATATGAAACTGAGGGTAGTGAAGAAAAAAAGCAAATCGAAATCCCATATATTTTTTCAAATGTTTATAAAACCTATCAGGATATTCAAAAACTTGCGGGGTATAATCTTGAAAAATTTGCAGGTAAACCCGCAACATTATACACATATCATTTAAAATATCCCACAAGGAACGATGTTTACGCACATTTAATTGTTTATAAGGATTCTGTAATAGGCGGAGATATATCTGCGCTTTCGGTGGAGGACGGATTTATGCGACCCCTTCTTGCCGAGTTTGGAGAGAACGAAGATGGAACGACTGGATAAAATAGTATCAAAGGGCTACGGCGTATCGCGGTCTGATGCCCGACGCTTAATTTTAAAGGGTATGGTTTTGGTTGATGGAACTGTGGTAAGGGATATCGCCTTTAAAACCGACCCAATGGGCAGTGAAATTTTGGTTGATGGACAAGCCATTAACTATAAAAAGCATTTGTACCTTATAATGAACAAGCCTGAAGGTTTGCTTTCAGCAACCGAGGATAAAAGACAAAAAACGGTTTTGGATATTATACCCGAATCCCTTTTTAGAAAAGATTTATTCCCTATAGGCAGACTTGATAAAAACACAACAGGGCTACTGCTTATTACTAATGACGGAGATTTTGCGCATACCCTTTTATCACCAAATAAAAAAATTCCAAAACAGTATCTTGTTACCCTTGATGCTGAAGTGCCCGATAGTTTAATATCCGAATTTAAAAAGGGAGTTACATTAAAAGACGGCACAAAGCTTTCCTCGGCGGGACTTATAATTAACCAAAATAAAAAAACTGCGCTTGTTACCATAACCGAGGGTAAGTACCATCAAATCAAAAGAATGTTTGGCGTTTTTGGTCTTGGAGTAGAAGCGCTTAAAAGAGTAAGTTTTGCGGGTGTTGAACTTCCAAAAGATTTAAATGAAGGCCAAGTCAGAGAATTAACAAAGCATGAACACGAATGCATAAATATGGCAAAATATTGTGTAAAATAATACAACTTTTGTGTGTTTTGCTTTTTTGTTAATAACTGTTATGCAAAATAGACAAATGCTAATAAAAATGTTTGGATAATAAAAGTATAGTAATTATTATATTTGATTGGTATAATATTTAGGTAATATTGATTCACTATGTGGTCAAAATTTAGGAGGTCAATTTAATGGCAAGTTTGTCGCTTAAAAACATTTACAAAAAATACCCCGGTGGTGTTATCGCTGTTTCCGACTTTAATTTGGAAATTAAAGATAAAGAATTTATTATTCTTGTTGGTCCTTCGGGTTGCGGTAAATCAACAACTCTTCGTATGGTTGCCGGCTTGGAAGAAATCAGCAGCGGTGAGCTTTATATCGGAGACCGTCTTGTAAACGACGTTGCTCCTAAAGACCGTGATATTGCAATGGTTTTCCAGAACTATGCACTTTATCCCCATATGACAGTTTATGATAATATGGCTTTCGGTCTTAAGCTCCGCAAAACCTCTAAGGAGGAAATTAAACGCCGCGTTGAAGAAGCTGCTCGTATTTTGGATATTGAGCATTTGTTAGAGCGTAAACCTAAGGCTCTTTCAGGTGGTCAGCGTCAGCGTGTTGCTTTAGGTCGTGCTATCGTTCGTGAGCCTAAGGTATTCTTACTTGACGAGCCGCTTTCTAACTTGGATGCTAAGCTCCGTGCGCAGATGCGTACCGAGATTACAAAGCTCCATCAAAAATTAGGCACAACATTTATCTATGTTACTCATGACCAGACTGAAGCTATGACAATGGGTACTCGTATCGTTGTTATGAAGGATGGTCTTATCCAACAGTGTGATGCTCCTCAAGCGCTTTACGACAGACCTTGCAATATGTTCGTTGCAGGCTTTATCGGTTCTCCTCAAATGAACTTTATCGAAGGTAAGGTTCTTAAAGAGGGCGACGATTTCTTCGTAGAGTTTGGCTCTGAAGATACTAAAACTCGCGCAGGCGTTAAATATAAAATTAAATTACCTGCAGAGAAAAACACCAAGGATGCTCTTGTTCCTTATGAGGATAAAGAGGTTATTATCGGTATCCGTCCTGAGCACGTTCACGATGAGCCCAACTTCCTTGAGACTATTCCCGAGGGTATTGTTGAGGCAGATGTTGAAGTTACCGAGCTTATGGGTGCTGAAACCTACCTCTATATGAACTGTGAGGGTCATTCTATCAACGCTCGTGTTGACCCGGCTTCTAAGGCTCGTCCCGGTGATAAGATTAAGATTACTCTTGATCCTAAAAAGATTCATTTGTTCGACAAAGAGACCGAAGTTACTATCTGTAACTAATATATTTATAGTAAAAACTTTTAAGATAGCCAAGTGTTCTTTTAGGACACTTGGCTATCTTTTTTCACCTTGACACATAGTCGTGATTCGGATATAATGATTATAAAATAGTTGTTAAGGGGGGTTTTTATGTCATTTCAAGAATTGCAGAAAAATATATCTAGATTTAAAGGGGAACAGCGATTGCACAAAATAACCGAGAGTTTTGCGCGGGTTTTCGCCTCGCTTTTTGTGTTGGCAGGCACCTTGTTGGCGGCTTACGGAGTGATTATAACGCAGGTATATAAGCCTAGACAAGCGGCAAAGGTGGATATGTGGGCGCTGTCGGATATGTGGGAGAAGGTGTCTTCACTTTTTGAAACTTCGGATATGCCTATTTGGGCGGTGGTGCTCATTATCGGATTTGGGTCAGCTGTTTTAGCAGCACTTGTAACGCTTTTGTTTTTCTTCTGCGGAAAAGCGTTGTGTGACATAAAGACACCCAAGGAAGCAGAAGAAACGGTCGAAAATGCCCGCGCCTTACAACAACGCCTTGAAGAGAAAGAGCAGCTCCTCGAACATGAAGTTATGGGCAAAAAACTGAAAAGATTTGTTTTCTTTTTCTTTATATTCTTTTTAATCATTGGACTGATGCAAGAACAAGCGGTTGAGCCCGACAAAATCTTTTCATTTGGATTTTTGTATGCGGTTTTGTCCTTGATTGCTTTTTACATTTTTAGAGCCGCCTTTATTCTATCTGTCAAAGCATGTTGGAAGGAAAATGTTAAATTAGAAAATAAACTTAAAAACGAACTACAAACCACCATAAAATATCTTGAAAGAAAGAAAAAAGAAGCGACAGAAAAGCGTAAAGCAGAACAACTGGCAATAGAAAAGGAAGAAAATTTAAAACGCGCAGAGGATATGTTCAAAAAGTTTACACAAGAGCAGTCGGATGATATGAATCAGTTGTATCAAATTGCCATGTTAGGCCATCACGATGCAAACTTGTTGTTAATAGAATGGTGTCTGCCAAAAACAGTATCTCCCGAGTTGACAAGAGTGGAGCAAAAAAGATTTCTTCAGATGATGTATGATGCACTTGCTATTGTAGGAAAATACGATAACCATAGTAATGTAACCAAATTTTTCTACTATTCAGCTATGATGGGACTTGGCAAAATCAAAGATGATAAGACCGCTCAAAAAGTATTGGTTGAATTGCGATGTATCAAGAATAGCGGTGATTTGTCCGAAGAACATACCGAGGTTTGCACAGAATCGATTGAAGCGTTAGTAAGGTTTATCAACAAATATAGTTAAATCCTCAATTATATACCACAAAGTAAAGCCAAGTGTTCTTTAAGAGCACTTGGCTAGTTTTTTATAAAAAAGGGAGACACTTCTTTACGAAGCGTCTCCTAATAGAGTGTTTATTTTAATCTTCAAAGGTTGGTTCTTGCATATCATCATCAACCTTGCGAGCGATAGCAATCGGTGTTTGCTCGTTAGACTGTGCCAGTGGATTATCGCCAAACATTTGCCTTGCAAGAGATAGAGAAATTTTATCGCTCGATTTACCAAGAACCTCAAGGCCTAAATCGTTAGCGTCAAGCATTACAACCTCGCAACCTGTATGCTCTGCCAGTTCTTTACAAACCTTATCGGGATTAAGGGGGGCTAACTTTGCATAGTTGTTGTATGGCGGCAAGGTGTATTCGCAAGGGCCGTCAATCGCTCTGGCACGGGTTCCAACAACATTATAAAAAACGCCCTTAATGCCAAAAGGCTTTGTAACGGCGGCGCAAATGCAACCCCAAAGAATAAGCGGCACACCGCAATCGCGAATAGCAAGTTCCATAGTGTAGGGGCTGCCAAGACCGATACCGTGCGGGGATTTAGTTACAAACTTAACCAAAAACTTAGCAAGTTTTGATGGCTTAATATCCTCTAACTTATAAGCGCGACCTTGACTGATAGCAACGATTTTTTCGCTTATAAAGATGCTGTCTCCTTCAACAAGATAGGGTTTAACATACTTATCCATAATACCCTTAAGGTCATCACCCTTCATAACAACATGGGTTCTTACAGGGTAGCGGGCAAAAGTACCTTCATCGGTTTTTGCCAAGAGTTTTTTGCCCTTATTTGGACGAAGCGCGCTCATATCGGGAGTAGTCATTTAAACATCTTACCTTTCAACTTTTTATCACTGCATACTATTATACGGCATTATCTTTGTAATTGCAAGATGCTTATTTCGCTATTCTTTTATTTTTGGTCTGATAAACAGTTTTATAAAGCTCTTTAGATTAAACGGAATAATGGGATATAAATAATTTCTGCCCGTAAGTGTTTTGGTAAGCCCCATTGTTATAACGGATAAAGCAATTCCACCAACAAACCCCCAAAGCCCTAAAAGTTCTGTGGAAAGTAAAATAAATATTCTTATAAACTTTTGGGCATATCCCATCTCAAAACTAGGTTGTGAAAAACCTGCTATTGCAACAAATGCCATATACAAAATACATTCTGCCTCAAACCAACCTGCCGAAATAGCAAACTCGGATAAAAGCAAACCGCCTATGATACTAAGTGAGCTTGATAGGTTATCGGGCGTATTGAGTGATGCAATTCTAAGTCCGTCTATAATAAATTCAAGTATTAAAAGCTGAATAAAAATAGGTATTACGGGTGTTTGGTCTAATTTTATAAATGATAACCATTCGGGGATATAGGTGGGATTATTTATTAGTAGCAAAAAAACAGGCGTAAGCAATACCGTCATTATAGATATTGCGTGGCGGGTTATTCTTATATAACTTGCAACAAGTGGTGAAAAATAGTAGTCATTTGCCTCTTTTGTAAAATCCGCAAAGGAGGTTGGCAAAATCATAACGGTGGGGGAGTTATCCATTACAAGCAAAATTCTGCCCTCAAGCAAACAGGCAGAGGCATAGTCTGGTCTTTCGGTGTATTTGATTTTAGGGAATGGATTAAAAAAACTCATAGGAACAAGCGCTTCTGCCAAGGCTTGTTGTGTCATAGAAATGCCCTTTAAGCTTATGCTTTGAAGTCGTTTTCTAAGAACATCCACCGTTTTTTTATTTGTCTTGCCATCAAGATAACAGATAGCAACATCCACCTTTGAACGCTCGCCCACCTGCATATATTCCATTCTTAGCGAATAATCGCGGACTCTACGGCGTATCATAGCGGTGTTGAAAATAAGGGTTTCTACAAAGCCGTCCTTTGAACCACGCATAGTTCTGTCTTTTTCAGGTTCGCTAATTGAACGAACGGGGTAGGTTCTGGTATCAACTATTAAAATATCGCTTATCCCGTCAACTATTAAGGCGGTTGAACCCGATAGTACGGCTAAAGCGGCGGTATCAATATCGTTTGTGGTATCCACCTCAACATACGGCATAAATCTTACCGAAAACTCCTTCATTGTTTCGGCGCCCTTTATATCATCGGGCTTAATTTTAAATAAAAATTCAAGGATTTTTTCAAAAACGTCATCCTTGATAAAGCCGTCAACAAAGTACATCACGGAACTTTTACCCGCTATTACAAGCTCTCTTTTAACAACATCGAAATTCTTATCGGGAGATAAACGAGAGTCAAGCCCCTCTTTAAGCTCACCAAATTTCATAAGCATAATAAAAACCTCTTTCTTTTTGGATTAGTTTGCCCAAAAGAAAAAGGTTTATTATTTTATATATCTTTGGATAAATTATCTCTTGCGAGTTGTTTTATCCATTTATTGCCCCTAAAACGTACAAAACAAGCGATGGCTTTTAAAACCTCATCAATCTTCATTCCAAAAAGAACTAAAGGTACGGGCAGTTTAAAAACAACAGATAAAACTATGGCAACGGGGATTGCTACACCCCACATTGTAGCCATCTCCATAAAAAGACAAAATTTTGTGTCACCCGAGCCGCGAAGTATGCCAACAATACCCATTGCGGAGTAGGATAAAAAGAAGGTGATTATCGCAATTATTACAAGGAGTTCATTAGCCAAAAGCTTTGTGGCATTGGGTACAGTATAAAAATTAACCACCATATTTTTAATCAGCAAAATTATTCCGCAGGAAATCGCACCAACAATAAGTGACATAAGTTGCATTGTATTAGAACGCCTTTTGGCTTCTTGCAAATTTCCTTCGCCGATTTTTTTGCCCACCATAACGGCTGCGGCATTGCAGAGTCCAAAAATAAAGACGGTCGAAAGCTGTTGCACCATACTTGCGATAGAGTTAGCGGCAACAGGGTCACCTGCAGAATAGGTTATATGACCTAAAACCGCCGCCTGAACCGACACACCTGCCGCCCACATTAACTCATTAAAAACAACAGGTAACCCATGTTTAAACAGGTCTTTTAACAGAACCTTATCCGAAAGCAAGAAATCTTTAAATTTGAATTTTAATCTGGTATCTATAAAAAACAGATAAATAAAAACTATAACAAATTCTACAAGTCTTGCAATTAGGGTGCCTATAGCCGCACCCTTTATGCCAAGTTTTGGTGCACCAAGATTACCAAAAATCAAAATCCAGTTTATAAAGCAGTTAACAAAAAACGAGGTTGTGTTAACAATTACCGATATTTTAACAATTTCAACACTTCTAATCGAGCAAATAAGGGTATTGCTTATGCCAAAGGTAAAATATGCAAAACCAATTATTCTTAGATAATCGGCACCACTCTCAATAACATCGGTACGACTTGTGTATATGCTCATAACCTGCTCGGGAAAGAGTAGCACCGCCGAGCCGATAATAAAAGATAAAAGAAAGGTGAAGCGTATAACAATGGCAAAAATCGTTTTAATTGATTTAATGTCCTTTTTGCCCCAATACTGTGATGCAAGAACGGTACTTGCGCCCGACATACCAAAGCAGATAAGAGATAAAATAAAAAAAGGTTGGTTCGCCAAAGATGATGCAGAAAGCAGAGTGCCTGTTTCATCCGCACGTCCCAGCATAATGGTATCTGCCATACTTGTTGCAAAGGTTATAAGGTTTTGCAAAGCTATTGGCAGCGCTACCGCAAAAATGGATTTATAAAAAAATCTATCGCGGTTGATATTAAGTTTCATTTGCGTTTTATCCTTTTAAAATTATTTTGTGGTGCTTCCAAAACCACCGTTTCTAACACCATCGGCATCATCATCAACCGATATGCCATAGGGTAAAAACACACCCTGCGCAAAGCCTTTACCTGCCTCTACTCTCAAGGTTTTATCCTTTGAGCAATTGGTTAAACGAATCATAATATGACCCTCGTTATCCGAGAAAAAATAGTCACTATCAATTATTCCGACTGTGTTATTAAGGGATAAACGATATTTAAAGCCTAGTCCACTTCTTGGAAAAATCATAAGAACATATGATGGGTCAATTTCGGCACGTATACCGGTGGGAATCGTTATTTCTTCACCTGGATTTAAGGTGAAATCATAAGGCGCAAAAAAGTCATACCCCGCCGAGCCCGTTGTTGCGCGTTTGGGGAGCATTATTTTATCATAGCAATCTATTAACTCACTGCCGATAGTTTCTGCGTATTTTTTTTTGCTCACCTTATGGAATTTTGCTATTCCTTTCATTTAACCGCCTCCAACTTAATTTAACAAATAGAGTATATCTTATTTTTTGGCAAAAATCAACATTTATAAGGTTTTTAGATTTATAATACTTGCTTTTTTTTAGAATATATAATAAAATAAATTTATTATCGGTTAGGAGATAAAGTATATGAAACTTTTAGAGGAACGTATTATAAGGGATGGCAAAATTAAAGCAGGTAATGTTTTAAAGGTGGATAGTTTTTTAAACCATCAAATTGATGTTGACCTGTTAAACAAAATGGGTGAAGAGTTTAAAAGGCTTTTTGGTAGCGAAAATATAACCAAAATATTAACCATTGAGGCATCGGGAATTGGTATAGCCTGTATTGCGGCGCAGCATTTTGGTGTTCCCGTTGTTTTTGCCAAAAAAACTCAGACTAAAAATATTGCCGGAGATACATATAAAAGCAAGGTAGAGTCGTTTACTCACGGCAGAGTTTATGATATTATTGTTTCCAAAGAGTTTTTGCACCCCGAGGATAGAGTGCTTATTATAGACGATTTTCTTGCAAAGGGTAGTGCCTTAAACGGACTTGCACAGTTGGTTATAGATGCAGGTGCAACCTTGGTTGGCGCAGGCATCGCTATTGAAAAAGGCTTTCAAGAGGGTGGCGCACTCATAAGAGGTAAGGGTATTAGGGTTGAGTCACTTGCCATCGTTGAAAGCATGACCGATGACGGCAAAATAACCTTTAGCGCACAATAAGTATTAAAATTTAAACCAAAGCATATTATTAAAAAAAGATTTAGAGGTAAAATATGGGGTTAGTTGAGCTTGTAGTTTTGGCGGTAGGTTTAGCAATGGATGCATTTGCGGTCGCCGTGTGCAAGGGCTTGTCGGTACAAAAAATAAAGCCCAGTCATTTTGCGATAACCGGACTTTATTTTGGCGGATTTCAGGCGCTTATGCCGCTTGTTGGATATTTTTTAGGAATAAATTTCAGGCATCTAATAGAGCGGGTTGACCATTGGATAGCATTTGCCTTGCTACTGATAATCGGCGCAAATATGATAAAAGAAGCCTTTGATAAAGATGAGGAATGTATAGAGTCCGGCTTTGGCTTTAAAAGTATGTTTCCTTTAGCTGTTGCCACAAGCATAGATGCCTTGGCAGTTGGTGTTACCTTTGCTTTTTTAGATGTAAATATTTGGATTGCCATAGCTTTAATCGGTGTTATCACCTTTGTTTTATCAGCCGTTGGTGTTTGTATCGGCAAGGCGGTGGGAACAAAGCTTAAATCCAAAGCCGAGATATTCGGCGGCATAGTTTTAATTTTAATCGGTCTTAAAATTCTTTTGGAGCACTTGAATATAATAAGCTTATAATACAACTTGTATAAAATATTAACTTAAAGTACATTTTAAAACAGAAAGCAGTTCGTTGCAAAATGCGGCGAGCTGCTTTGTTTTTTCATCCGCCGTGTCAAAATCTCTTAAATTCAAATAAAGTGTATCTATGGGACGCTTCATATTTATATCCTCCTATACTCTATTTCAAAGCCGTTAAAAAAAATACGGCCGCTACCCACTAGTTTAATTTTAAAGCTTTTGCAGGGATGGTTGCAAAGCAGAAAGGTAAATCGTTTTTTGCCCTGTAAACTAGCGGCATCTATGATTTGCCAATCAATATCTTTGTCACATTTTATATATACCGCAAACTCACATTTGCTATCACTTATAGCATCAATAGTGAGACTTGATGGTTTGATAGTATAGTTCGCGTTGCCAGGTAGGTTCCCTGTTTCTAATAGCCAATCAACATCTGTGTTTGCGGCACCTGATAAATATATTGCTTTTTGCGTAGTTAAATAAAGATTATCAAATGCAAAAAATACACTCTCAATATTTTCGGTATTTTCACTCCACCAAATGCTTTTTTCGGTGTCATATACCCAAAGTCTGTTATCGGTAAGAAGATAGTATTTGCCTTTATATGCTGTGCCGCATTTTGCGGTTAAATTATCGGGCAGGGGAGCCGATATAATGCGGTCGCTACTGCCATTAAATTCAATAATGCCAAGCGAAGAGTTGTAATACATTTTATCTCCAACACTTGCAAAACTATCAAAGCCATCTTTTGACATTCCCATAATGTGAAGCTGAGATATACCAAAATTCAAAGCATCAGAACCAAAAAGCCTGAATGCGCCGTTTTTGGTAAAAGCAATGACGCTATCCTTAAATACGGTAAGGCCTGTAACCTCGGTGGGATAATTGCAACACCAAGAGTCCTCGTTGTATTTTGGAAATTTGTGAAACACAAAAGGTTCGTCGCTTCTTGAAACCCAAAAGGTTTTTGTTTTATTATCAACACCAATAACTCGTTCATCTACTTTGGTTACAATATCAAAACTTGGAATAATGGGGGTTATTGTGATAACCGTACTTGCGCTTTCTTTTGCTGAAATAAAGGTTTCGTTAAACGAAATATAGTAATCACCTATTTCGGTTATTGTAACGGTTTTATTATTGGCTGAGATTTTGGAGCCTGATATTTTAACCTGCTGTCCTACATAAAGCAGATTTTTTAGACTATATTCATAGGTGAATTCTGCTTTTTTATCAGAAAAGAGAATATCTTTACCCCAGAAAGATACAGTTTCATTTATACCCAGTTTGATGTTGTTTAAGAGCTTTCGGCTTTTGGGGGTGCAAATTTTCATAGAGGCATCACTAGGCAAACTGTCCCAGTTAGTCACCGAGGCGGTAAAGGTTACTCTTGTACCCGCAAGAATTTCCACCCCATTGCTGTAGGCTATAGCGGTATCCACCGCACAAACCGTGAATTCTTTACCGCTAATCCAAGAAAAAGTTGCCTTATCGCCAACCTTAAACAGAGATACATCATTGCAAATTTCACCGCCAGAGTAACCGCTGGAGTAAAAAAGTGTTTTTGAGTTGATAAAGGGTAGCGCTACTGCAATATCGCAATCTTTGCCAAAGTCGTACCATTGTTCTTCCTCGTTTGAAAACATAAGTCCGTCGGGGAGAACGCATAAACAGTTGTTGTAGGATATCAACGAGCGGTCGGGTTTAGCACTAAGCGGACTTAAGGAATAGGTTTTTATATCGGTTTGCAAAAGACCATCTTCATCGCAGTTGATTTCGCTTAGGGTGTTGCCATATCTAAAATAAAGGGCTTCACCAAAGTTTATAATCTGGTCAGGAGGGCTATCCATAAATAAAGCGGGTAAGCGAGATTTACGAGAACTGCATTTGTGTGTTCCCGTAAGATTTATAGCATCGTAAAGAAAATTCGGATTATCGCTTTTTGTATCGATACCCTTAAAATTCAAAATTTCCTTTTGGGTAGATTTACTCTCTTTAAAGGTTGGAAGTCTCACGACAGCCAGCCCCCTTTAATAGCGGTTTTGGTAACAGGAATATGACTTTTTCTTATCTCGGTGGCAAACTCGCTGTATTTTTGATTAAAGATTTCAGAAAAGGCGTTTGCCCTTTCCCAATCCGACTGAAGCATTGAAATAAAAGCCGATATATATGAAGTATATATCACAAGATACTGTTCGCCTATAAGCAGGGGAGTGTTCATATCTGTTTTGTCTAAAAGCAGTTGTTCCCTGCAGGGTAGACCTGCTGGTTTTAAAATTTCTTTAGAAATTCTGTATTCAAGCTCGTTAACAATACGGCATATGTCGGAGGAATTGGCGCTAGAAAAGTCCTTTTTGATTATGTGTATAAGCTGTTGTAATGTCATAATCAATCCTCCTCATAAACAAAATAGATGCGCCCTGCATCGAGAGTTTGATTTATAAGAGCCTCGTTATAGGCAGTCCTTTCCATAACCGAAAACAAGGCATTATCGATTTTAGAATCAATTTCACCTTTTTTATAATAATCCGAAAGATTCGGTTTTTCAGTTTCAAGCGGTTGAGCGGTTGTTCCATCCCACCAAAAGTCAGGAACCTCAAGCTCCAAAATATAAAGATTATCGCCTATTTTTAAATCGTTTGTGGTTTTTCCATCAGGGCGTATATATTCGCCCCTAGTCCATAAATCCATTTGCTCCTTGGTATCAAAGCATATAGCCCCAGCCTTTCCGAGCGCAATATTCTTAGCCTCGTTTGCAAGTTTTAAAATTTGAGGGTGAGCAAGGTCGTTTTCCTCGCTGTTGTGTGTTTCGAGGTTTTTCATAACATCTGCCGTAGTTTTTTGATAGCTTTCTAAAGCAGATGCCGCAGAATTTTTTGCACTGTCCTCAAGTTCTATAACATTTTCCTCACTGCTTAAAACGATTTCTTTTGCCGCCTCAACATTTTGGCTAAGTGCTAAGGTTTTGTTGTAGAGGGTAGTTGACTGTTCAGCCGCCAACTGTGATGCCTCTTTATATTCACCGCAGGCCTCTTTGTCGTTTTGGGTTTGCTTGGCGGATTGTTCACAAGCGGTAGCAAATAATTGCGACTTGTTTTTTAATGTTGTAGATTGCTCTAAAAAATAAGCATATGGGTCATCAGATGGAGCGGTGGGTACGCATATAACATATCCGCTTTTTTCTATAAAAACGGTAGCTTCTGTTGTGGTTGCCCTTTTGTTGCCTAACACACCAAAAACCGATATATAAAGCATACCATCTGATAGAACCTCGTGTGGGATAACGCATTTATCGTTTTCCAGTACGGTGTGATAAACAGTTTCACCTCTGCGAAAGACGGCGGTTTTATAAAGAGAACCCCAACTTTCATCAAAGGTGAAATTGGCGTTTACGAATTCCACAGAATCTGCAGTAAGCTTTGAGATATCGCTTGAGATTTCACCGCCGTTTACCATAAGATTAATGTTAAATTCAGCCATATATGTAACCTCCGTTATAGTTTGGCAACGCTTTTTTCATAGTCGTTTACCAAGCGTTCAACAAGGGATGCAACATATTCGTCTTGCGATAATGAGTTTTTTAGTGCCTGCTCAACAAAGCGGGGAACAGATACCTCAACACCGCGCTTGATAAGATAAGAGCGGTCGTTAACCGATACATAAACATCATCTTTGTATCTTCCGTTATCCTTAAAAAGTTTAATGGTTACGGATTCATTCATATAAGCCTCGTTGGCTAGAACAGAAGAATCTGTTTTTGCGGATTTTATTTGTTTGCTTTGTTCAAGTTGTGCTTTAAGCTCCTCGATTTCCTTTTTCATTTGAGCTGTTGTTTTGTTCTCTGCCATGATAATATTCCTCCTAAAATCCAACTCTGCGAGTTACCGCAGAGTTGAAAAAAGTTTTATTTAGTTAGCGTATTCGTCTGCAAATGTAGAGCAAGATTCAACACGAACCATATAGTTCTCAACCAAACGCTCGGCTGTTTTGGTAGCTTTCCATCCGGCAGATGCACGTTGGTTAAGTGGGTCGGCAGTACCTGCAGAGCCTAACTGCTTAACAATGTGCTCAAGACCGCCGTTTTCAATCTCGGTAACGCCGTATGCGTTAGCACCGAGAATAAGGGTAGAGTAAACAGAAACACCATTTTGACCGCCCTCACCGGGATAAACGGTGCTGCCGCTATTGCAAGTGATTGCGCTGTCAAGAGTAAGGCTTGATTCGGTAGCCGAAACGATTTCACGCTGGATAGAACCGATAATAACCTTGCGACCCTCTAAAGCCTCGATATCCTCTGCGGTTAAGATTTCTTCAATGGTAACTATGTTCGAGCCGCTAACTGCAGAATCTACAGTAAGAGTACGAGCGGCTTTTGAAAGGTCATCGCCGCGGAAAATCTTGGCCTCGTTAGACTCAACAAAACGAACATTGCCGATTTTGCCGATTTCACCATTAAAGAGGTTTTCGGGAGCCGCGTATTTGTGAGCATCCATCCACTCTGCGCTACGCATAAGGTCGTAGGCAACAAATGGGTGGATAATACCAACATAACTGCCGTTGATAGGTTTAGCAAGGTTGTTTTTAAGCTTTGCCGCAGCGCGAAGAATAATATCTACGCTAAGCTTGGCATCGGTGGTAAGAGAGGAACGAGCGCTAACAGGTGTTACTACTTCGTCGGTTACGATAGGAGCATACATAACACTTGTACCGCCGTTTAAAACCTCTCTTGTGATTGTGTCAAGGGTACGACCTGCCTGGTCGCCCAAGATTTCGGTTGCCTGAATCATATTGTTGTCAAGAGTGGTGAGCTCTAACATATCAGGAATACCAACCCAACCGCCGTATTGAGCCACAGTAGAGGTTACGGTTGTAACCTTTAACTCCTGACCGTCGGGAGTAACACCCTCAGAAAGAGGTTTTGTAGCCTTAGGTAGTGGTGAGTATTTTCTAAACTCTATAGTTTTTCCGTTACCCTTTGGAATAGGGTGCTTTTGACCAAACTGGTCGTGCACAAGATTTTCGTTAGCGTTGTCGCAAAGAAAATCCTTGTAATATGTTCGCATATCGTTTGAAAGTGTTGCTTCAGTTTTTACAGTATCGTTCATAAAAAGTTCTCCTTAAAAGCCTTGGCTGGATGCTTTGGCTAGATTTTTTGGGTTCTAAAAACCTATTTGTTCACCCATCAGAGCCTTTTTTGCAAGCTCGCGCCTTTTTTCAGGGGTAAGCCCTGCGGCACCCTTGTGCGCCGTAAAGCCGCCCTGAGAATTAAGGCCGTTTTCTTTTGGACGCATACCCTTAATACGTATACTGTCAGCCAGTTGCTTTGCGGCAACAGATGCGCCATATCGCATAGAGTCGTTAAGCATTTCATCTAAATGCAGAACCTTGTATGCGGTGTCGGCATCAATGCCCGCCTTTATTAACGTTTCAAGGGCATCGTCGGTTATAGCTTTTGAATCTGCCGCCTGCAAATCGGTGTTTGAGGATGAAGCAGAATTGTTACTTGTTTTTGATTCGCTTAATTTTTGTTCTTTAAAGCGTTTGTTTATAATGCTTTGCACCTTTGCAGAAAAAGCATCTTTGTAGGGACCTTTTATAAGCTCCTCAAATTCGCTTGTTAATTGCTCGGTGCTTTGAGCGTTTTCGGGCATACCCGAAGCGGTATTTGTATCCGATTCGGTTTTAGAGCGGTCGCTTTGGCTAGTTGTTGGTTCCGACGTTGTCTGTAAAACATTATCAGAATCGTCGTTTTCTACCGCTTGGTTATTTACTAATTCTTTTTGCAAAAATATTTCTCCTTTCATCGTCTTTCCGAAGTGTCATTCCGCAACTTTTTGGCGCCACTAAAAATTGCGTATGCTCATTATATTTGTCACACTTCCCGTCTTCCCCCCACTTCATTCTCTATTATCTATCTCTGCCATCCCCATCTGTATTATGGTTTTTGTTAAAAAAACGCCAAAAATATGAAAAAACACCATTTTTATACCCAAAAACCAACATTTTTTATTAAATATTGTGATTTTTGTCTCATTTTTTTCAGTTATTTTCTTGTTATTAAATTTTGATTATCGTAAAATTATAGTGTAAAAATATCATTTGTGTTTTTATACGCATTTTAAAATCAACGGCAAATCTATTTTTAGCGAGGTGAATTAAATGCCCAAAAAGTATGAAAACCCAATTCTCGAGATAGTCGAAACAGAAGATCCTACCATCTTAGCGCGTGAGGATGCAGAAGTTTCTGTCCCCGATAATTATTTCGATTGATTTTTGGGAATATATCTTGAGAAAATTTATTTTAGGAGGAAAAACAAATTATGAAAAAAGTATTATCCGTAATACTAACAATGGCAATGCTTTTGTCAATGTTTAGCTGCCTTTTCACAACAAGCGCAGCAGCTGAAACTTCAAATTCTGTCGTAGTTCAGGATTTTGAAACAGGCTGGGCAGATAGTGTAAACGGCAGCGCAATTGAAAGATATAACACAAAATCTTATGGTGCAGTGTTGACCGAGAACGATGGTGCAAACACATTTGTAAGATTTAGAAGTTCTGGTAAATGGCTTCGTTGCATTACATATCCACAAGCGTTAGATGCAAAAGAGGACGCAACTTACAACTTAACCTTTAAGTATCGTGTTGCTGAAAATGTAGGTAACGCCAATTCCACCCCTGTTAGAATTGTTGCTGAGGGTAATGATTTAAATAGTACTGCAATCGACAATGATAATAAGACATGTACAGAAGGTAATAATGGCGGTTCTAACATCAATGGTATTACTGTAACCTATGATGCAAACGATACAACCACTTGGAAAACTGCAACCATCTATAACTTCTTGCGTTATGATGATAACGGTTATTTCCGCGTATGGCTTCCTGGTAACGGCCATAACGATAATGATAAATACGTATCTGTAGACTTTGATGATTTTGCATTCACCAAGGCAGTTACAGCCTCTGCAACCGCTAATGGTGTTGGTACAGCAAAGGTTAATAACACAAAACCTGTTTATGGTACAGAGATGGTTTACACCGCTAAAACTGCAAACACCTTCCTTGGCTGGTTTGATGGCGTAAATCCAGATCCAGTTTCTACTAATGAAGTTTATACCTTTACATATAACGGAACTCAGCCTGTTGCCCTTACTGCAAAGTTTGAGGGCGATGATAAGATGGTGCAGGATTTTGAGGGCATTACATATTTGAACGCAAATAACGGTACACAGCGTAATCCTGATAATGTTACTGATGGCAATAAAAATTCACATGGAACTATTACAACTGAAGAAAATGGCAATACCTATTTAGCCATTTCTGATAGTGGTAAATGGGTTCGTTATGTTAACAACATTGCTGAGACCGGTGGCTTGCTACAGGTTGGCACTCAATACACCATTTCATTTAAATATCGCTTAAAAGCTGGTGCTTGCGCATCACCTGCAGGCAAAACCGTAAAGATTTGTTTCTTTAATCATTCTGCAGCATCATACCCTCAAAACAGCACCACTACAGTAACACTTACTTATGATGCTAGCAAAGAAAATGAGTGGCGTACTGCTACTATAGATAATGCTTCAATCATATCCGAAACTCTTACAAGCGGTTATGCACAGATACAAATTCCAGGTAACACAATGATTGATGTGGATTTAGACGATATTACATTCGAAAAGGTTGTTTCTACTTCCGTAACAGTTGAGGGCAAACTTGGTACTGCATCTGTTGATAAGGCAGAGGTTAAGGTTGGCGATACCGTTACCTACACCGCAACCGAGTATCTTGCAGGTGCATTCCTTGGTTGGTATGATAGTAAAGGCGAAGTTTCTGCCGATAAAGAGTATACCTTTACCTATGATGGAACTCAAGAACTTGACCTTACCGCTAAGTTTAGAACCGATATTATTGCTCAGACCTTTGAAACAGGTTGGGCAGTTAAAGAAGGAACTAGCAACCAAATTCCAAGAGACCCTGATAATAAAACTAGCAAAACCACATACGGTACTATTGAAACCGAAAACGGCAACAAGTATTTAAAAATAACCATTGGTGACAATGGTACTTGGTTACATTATGCTATTAATGAAAAAGAGACAGGTCTTTTAGATACCGAAGATACTTTATATAGTGTAACATTTAAATATAAGGTTCTTACCGAAACAGATAAAGAAATACGTGTATTTTTCTGGGGACAGAACGATGATGGAAATACAAATCAAGACTGGAATACTATTACTTTTAATGGCGGCACTAGAGCCACAGGTGTAAAACTTAATTATACAGCAGAAGCTGCTGGCACTTGGCAAACCGCCACAATTAATAATGTAATAACAGATGGATACACAACTGGTCGCTTAGCTGCTCTTGTTACCAACGCACCAGGCGTACAGTTTGCTATTGATGAGATTGTATTCACCGAGTACAAGGAAGAACCTGCTGTTTCTACTTCCGTAACAGTTGAGGGTACAACAGGTAATGCAACAGTTGATAAGGCAGAGGTTATGGTTGGCGATACCGTTACCTATACCGCAACCGAGAATATTGCAGGTGCATTCCTTGGTTGGTATAATGGCGAAACATTAGTTTCTGATGCTTTAGTTTACAGCTTTGAGTATGATGGCACAAAAGCTCTTGACCTTACCGCTAAGTTTGCAACAGCTTATGCAACTTCTGTAACAGTTGATGGCAAACTTGGTACCGCAGCTGTTGATAATGCTCAGGTTGTTAAGGGTAACACAGTTACCTACACTGCAACAGAGTATTTGGCTGATGCTTTCTTAGGCTGGTATAATGGTGAAACATTAGTTTCTGCCGATAAGGTTTATACTTTTGCTTATGATGGAACTCAAGCACTTGGCCTTACCGCTAAGTTTAGAACTGATATTATTGCTCAGACCTTTGAAACAGGTTGGGATTCAAGCGATAGAAAACCTGCTGATAACTTAACTTCTAAGCCTTACGCTCCTGTTGCTTCAACTGAGGCAAATGGTAATAAATATATTCAAGTGGAAGCAAGTGGTAAATGGTTACATTATGTTATCAACGAGGCTGAAACAGGTCTTTTAGATACAGAAAAGAAATATAATGTAACATTCAAATATAAGATTCTTACCGAAACAGAAAATGCTGTGCATGTATTCTTCTGGAACGAAAGCGAAACAGGTAATGTAACACAAGATTGGAGCTCAATCACTTCTAATGGTGGCGGTAACGCTAAAGGTGTAAAACTTGAGTATAGCGCTGAGGCGGCTGATACTTGGCAAACCGCTACAATTTATAATGTAAAAACAGAGGATTACACAACCGGCCGTTTGGCTGCACATGTTGCCAATGCAACAGGCGTACAGTTTGCTATCGATGATATTATCTTTACCGAGACATTCATCGCAAATGCAAATGCAGAAGGCGCAGGTAGCGCAGAAGTTAGTAAGCGTTATGTTGAAAAAGGCGACACCGTTACCTTTACTGCAACCGCTAACGACAACGGCGAGTTTGTTGCATGGCTTGATGCCGAGGGTAATGAGGTTTCTACCGACGCTACCTACACAGTTGCTAACTTTGATGGCACTCAGGTTATCAATCTTACTGCTAAATTCAAAACTCTTGTATCTGCATCTGCAACAGTTGATAATCCTGAAAATGGTGAGGCAACTTGCGTTGTAGAGGGTGATACAGTTACCTTTACCGCAGCCGAGGTAAGAGAAGACTCCTTCATTGGTTGGTTTGATGCTGAGGGCAATTTTGTGGATGGTAACAAATCCTTTAATGTTGTTTATAACGGAACTGAACTTGCTTACACTGCAAAGTTCAAGAATGCAGATGGCACATTTGATACCGATGCATTTGATAAAGCCTTTAATGCACAGTTCGTTGAGTTTAACGGTACTGCAATTCGTGCACAGGATGGCGATAAGCCACAGGCTCTCCGCTTTAAAACAACAATTAAGGCTCGCGATATGCTTGCAGAGAGTGGATTTGTTGGTATGCAGGTTGTTGAGTATGGTACCCTTATTGGTAATACCAAAAAACTTGCAGGTGCAGAGTTAACACACGCTACTGAGGGACATTTGATAGGTGTTGCTTATAACAGCGCAGAGGATAAAGACATTGTGTTTGAAAATAACAATGGCGATATCCAGTTCACCGCTGCCCTCACAGGCATTAAAGCTAAAAACTATGGCGATAGACTCACAATGAGAGCATATATCATAGTTAGTGATGGTGAAAACACATACACAATTTATGCTGATGAGTATGAGTATAGTGTATATGATGTAATGTATGCAATCACAATTAGTGGTAATACAGATGATATCGCTATTGTTAACGCTATTCTTAATGCAGATGCAGATGTTAAAGCTAAATTTGAGGAGTATGTAACAGTTAACTTCCCACAATAAGCTTAATTAAATAAGTACAAAAACTAGACCAAGGGGTTTTTGCCTT
>JAZNIK010000017.1:0-9929 GCA_045577495.1 Acutalibacteraceae bacterium | reverse complement strand
CAGATACAAGTCCGGAACCGATTTTCTCGGTGCCGATAAGTTCAACATTAGCTGCCTTTACCATTGCATCTGCTGCCTCAATAGCTGCTACTAAACCTCTGGTTTCTACCATTCCAAGTGCTTCGAGTGCCATTTTCTTTTCCTCCTTAACAACGGGTGTTGTTTTTGTTTGTTTTACTTCGTTTGAAGTTGCGGCTTTTTCTGCCGACTTTGTTTTATTGGTTGCTGCAGTTGCAGACTTTTTTGTGCTACTTGCTGCTGCCATATTGCATCCACCTTTCGAGTTTTACATTTGGTATAATTTTATACCTCTTGTATATGTTGCTCGGATTTTTGTTTGTTTTGTTTTTCGATTCTTGAGGCGCTTAGCATAACCATACGCTCGGTTTCACTATGTGGACTTGCTATAACCGCGGTTGCCGCAGGAGGAATAATCGAACTTACCTCTGCCGCTTCAACCGCCGCCTTAATTGCCGAAATTTGACCCTCAACAATTATTGTAACAAGGCGACCACCGAGTTTCCTTTCCCAAGTAATAAACCTAACGTCTGCCGCTTTGCACATTGCATCAAGGCAGGTAACTGCCGCGGCTACGCTTTCAACCTCAACGAGTCCTATTGACTTCATTTAAGATTCCCCTTTTATTTAAGCTTGGGTAAAATTTTCTCAACGTCAGAGTGAGGTCTTGGGATTACGTGTACTGCTACAAGCTCACCCAGTTTTGAAGCTGCTGCAGAGCCCGACTCGGTTGCTGCTTTAACTGCGCCAACGTCGCCGCGAACCATAACAGATACAAGACCAGAACCGATTTTCTCGGTGCCGATAAGTTCAACCTCTGCTGCCTTTACCATTGCATCAGCTGCTTCGATTGCTGCTACTAAACCTCTGGTTTCTACCATTCCAAGTGCTTCGAGTGCCATTTTAAATTCCTCCAAAATTAGTTTTTATCAAAAGCATTTAACTTTAACATTTTTTCTGTACCATCCTCAACATTGGGAATGATGTGTGTACAGATAACTCCCGATACTGTGTTTGCCGCCGCTTCTGCCGCCTCAACCGCCGCTTTAACATCGGCAACGCTTCCTCTGAACTTAACCGCAACAATTAGCGGAACTTTAAGTCCTTCGGGATTACCGGGTTTGTTTTTATCAAAATTTTCTACCGTTACGTTAGCCGCTTTACAACCTGCATCGCAAGCAACAAATGCCGCCGCCAAACCGTAAACCTCAATAATTCCAACCGATTTACCCATACGTATCACCCTTATTCGTTAACTATGGCAATCTTAAGTCCCTGCATTGCAAGGTTTGTTTTAAGCGCCTCGTTAATCTGGTCAAGTGGGAAACGATGTGTAATTAACTTTTCGATAGGAAGTCCGATTCCCTTTGCGCGTTTTAGAAAATCAAAGGTTGTTGCATAATCGCGAAGGGTGTATACCCAAGAGCCAACCGTTGTAATCTCTTTAGCGCAAATATCAAAGTGGGGATTTATTGTAGCATCTCCGCCATTGATGAAAAATCCTAACTCGCAAAGACCACCGCCGTTGCGAATGAATTTATAAATGTTTGAGTGAGCCACAGGTGAGCCTGTGCATTGGAAGCCGAAATCTGCGGGATAACCACCAAAAGCATTTTCAACCGCCTTTGCAAGTTCATCTACACCCTTATGATTTTTAAAGTTAACCGACTTATCTGCGCCCATCTCTTTAGCAAAAGCAAGGCGTTTATCTTCGCCATCTACCGCAACGATATTTTCAATACCCATTGTGCGAAGCACTGCTATGCAAAGAAGTCCGATAGGGCCGCAACCCTGAACAACTACTCGGCTATTGAATTTAAGTATGCCGGTTGTTTTTGCTCTTTCAACTGCGTGGATTAAAACCGCCGCAGGCTCTATAAGAATTCTGGAATCTAAATCCAAATCACTTACATTAAATATTGTTGAACCACCGCGAACAACTATGTAATCTGCAAACCAACCGTTGAAGTGTGTATCGTCATCGGGTAGCAGACCATATACATCGGCACCGCCAACATTTTGTTTGTTAAGGTCATACATTGTGATATCAGGATTATCCTTAAATATCATACAGGTTACAACCTTATCACCGATAGCAAGGGGTTTGCCCGCGCTATCCTTTTTAACGTTTTTACCCATCGCTACGATTTCGCCTGTTCCTTCATGACCTAGAACAACAGGAATCATACCAAACGGGTCACGCTTGAATTCGTGTGCATCTGTTCCGCAAACGCCACAGCCCTCAACCTTAACCAAAACATCATCGTCGCCGAGTGTTGGGATTGGATATTCTTTTAACTCGAATTTTTCGAGTTCTGTTAGCATTGCTACACGAGCGGTTTTGGGAACTCCACCCGACGACTTAGACGCCGCAGGGGTTGCTCCGCTCATTTGTCCGATGACCTGACGCACAATTTGTTCAATATCTGCTGAATTCACGTTCATATCATCACTTTCCTTATAAAAGACTTGTAAACACCTTACCGCCAAACTCTGCAAGGTCGGTATCCTGAACCTCACTGCCACCACTTACGCCAAGTCCACCTACTATGTGGCCATACTCATCATAAAGTGGTACTCCACCACCAAAGATAACAATTTTACCATCATTAGTAAACTGTATCCCATAAAGGGAACCACCGGGTGCGGCAAGTTCCTTTAGGGTGGTTGTTGGCATCTTTAAAGCAACTACTGTATAAGCCTTATTTACCGCTATATCATAACTTGCGATATAGGCGTTATCCATACTTTGAACCGAAACGGGATGCGCCGCCGCATTTGAAACAGCTATTACCGCATTTACTCCCATCTCTTTTGCTTTAGCCTTAACCTTTTCAATCAAGGCGTTTGCTAAATCAAGGGTTATGCCGTTACTTAGTTGCCCTATTACCTGTTCGGCAAGTTTTTTAATCTCTTGCTCGGTCATATTACTTACCAAGCTGCTCCATTACCTTGCGGGTTATTTGAGCAACAAGGTCGTCGCCAACCTCTGCATGATGACCGCAGTTGCCGTTGCAATTACCGCTACAGCTATGACAGCTGGGAAGACCTGCTTTTGCATTGGGGCAAAGGTCTGCAGGGTGTTTACCCGAAAGACCAAACTGACGGCGAATTTCGTAAAGACGCTCAACCTGACTGTTAGACAACTCCTTAGGACCGCCAAGTTGTCTTGAAAGGAAGAGGAGCTGAGCATAGAACTCAACCGACTCCATCTTATGATAAGCACTGAGTAATGAATCAGAGAATGCTAATGCACCGTGATTCTCAAGCAAAACTGCGTCGAAAGACTGCAAATATTTTTCAACTGCATCAGGAATCTCGTTGGTTGAAGGAGTGCCGTACTCAGCAATCGGAACACAACCAAGAGCGATAACTGCCTCAGGCATAATTGGCTGTGTAAGTGGAATGCCTGCAATAGCGAATGCAGTTGCATACATAGGATGAGCGTGAACTACCGACTTAACATCAGGACGGTGTTTGTAAACTCTCATATGCATTTTAATCTCCGAAGATGGTTTGAATCCAGGGTTTGCCTGAATAACCTTACCCTCTGCATCTACTTTACAGATATAATCGGGAGTCATAAAACCCTTACTTACACCTGTAGGAGTGCAAAGAAACTCATTGTCGTTAAGCTTTACAGAGATGTTACCATCATTAGCGGCTACCATGCCTCTGTCGTAAATGCGCTTACCGATGTCGCAAATTTGTTTTTTGATTTCGTACTCAGATACCATTTTAATTTCTCCTTTATGTAAAGTTTTCTGAATATCCTATAAATTGCTTTTAGACAGGCTTTTGCCTATCTTTCTATATTAAATATACCACACAGTCCAACAAAAGTCAACACAAAAACGATATAAAATCTGTTTTTTTGCATTTTTTTCTTTGTTTTTTCTGTGTTTTGCATATTTAAAACCTAAATTTACTCATTTTTTCCCTTTTTTCTTTATAAAATTTCTTTGTATCGAAATTTGTTAAGAAATCTCTTAGCTCATCTATTCCCTCGCCGGTTACTGCGCTAACCTTAAAAATAGTCTCGCAACCCGCAAGTCTAAGCCATTTTTCCGCCCTTTCGGGATTAGCACCCTTAAGGTCTATCCCCGTTACTATGCCGATAACCACTCGGTTTGCCATAGAGGTTATGTTGGGAGAGAAAAGAGAATAAGGTTCATCCGCCGACAAAAGCAAACCAACGATATCGCTCTCATAGGCATATACCGCCAAAGCTCCGCCGAAGTTTCGGGTTTGTATGTATTCGCCCGGAGTATCTATAATAAATCCGTCTCGCTGAACGCTTTGGGTTTTATTATAATGAATGCTCTCGCCCATTAGTGCTTGGGTTAATGTGGTTTTGCCACTTTCGGAGCGACCTATTAAAATAACCTTATTCATTATGTTTTTGTAATGGGACATACGGTAAAGTTCAAAACGTCATGCACATAAGTGCAGACTGCACTAACCGCTTCCTCAACCTGTGAGACAGTTCCAACAACTATCAGCGTACCGCTAAATCTATCCACAAAGCCAAGCTCTGCGCCCGATGCCTTTGTGGCGATATCGCCCGCAATTATTGCCGTTTCGGCAGGTGACAAAGTGATAATTCCGATAGCCGAGGTTTGATACTCTGCCGCGGGGTCAAGACCAAGCTTTGTGTATAATACTGGGTCGGGGTTGGCAATTACGTGAGCCAAGGTTATTTGCTTACCCGGTACCAGTTCTTGAATTATACGAGCCTTGCCATCATTGTTTAAACTGTCGAAAAAACTGTTCATCTTCATCACCCTCCTATCTGACCCTTTAGTCCATAGCTTTTAACCACATTTAACAGCTCTTCCATATGTTCATCGGTGGGCGGTGTTAAATGCTCAAGCTCGTATGTTCTGCCAAGGCCTTTGTATTTATCCTGACCCAATCTATGATAGGGTAGCAGGTGTATCTCGCCATTAGGCAAGATGCTTTTTGTGAATTTTGCTATATCGGCAATTTCTTCCTTAGTATCATTAAAGGTTGGTATAACCGGAACCCTTATTATAAGGTGCTTTGCCTCTTTTGCTAGTATTTTGGCGTTCTCTAGCATCAGCGTATTTTCTTTGCCCGTAAACTTCTTATGCTTTTCGGGGTTTGTATGCTTGATGTCCATCAAATAATAATCAAGCCAAGGTAAAATCGAACGCACAGTTTCTATGGGTGCGCAAGCGGTGGATTCGATGGCCGTGTTAAGCCCCGCCTCCTTAGCTGCTCTAAACAAATCTGCCGCAAACTGCGGTTGACACAAACTCTCGCCGCCCGAAAGGGTTAAGCCTCCATTTGAGTGGCGATAGTAAGCTCGGTCTTTTAAAATTTCTTCCATAACCTCGCTTACAGTTACGTCGCGACCTACCGTTTTGGTTTTGCCCGCCGTTACCATCTGCTCGATATCATATCGTTGCGATTCGGGATTGCAACACCATTTGCACCTTAGCACACAGCCTTTTAAAAAAACTATGGTACGCACTCCCGGACCGTCATGAACCGAAAAACGCTGAATATCAAAGATTCTGCCCTTTGTATTCAAGTATTCTTTCATTTGAGTTAAAATCCTCCTTGCTCGGTTCGGTTGATAATGTCATCCTGAAGCGAGCGTGAAAGGGTGGTAAACAAAGCACTGTATCCCGCAACACGAACTACAAGCGAGCGATATTTATCGGGATTTTTTTGTGCATCTAAAAGTGTTTCGCGACTTACTACATTAAACTGCATATGCGAACCTTTTTGGTCAAAGTAGCCGCGAATAAGTGATACAAAGCTCTCTAATCCGCTTTGACCCTTAAGAGCACTTGGATGGAACTTCATATTAAATAGTGTTCCGTTAGAGGCTATATAATGGTCAAGCTTTGATACCGAGTTACAAGCGGCGGTTGGGCCCTTAACATCTCTTCCTGCGGCGGGTGAAACGCCGTCTGCTACAGGTGTGCCTGCAAGTCTGCCATCGGGGGTAGCACCGGTCTGTGCACCAAGCGGAACGTTAGCCGATACAGGATAAAGGCCCGCTTGGAAAATACCGCCACGCGGGTTTTTGTAATTCTGTAATGGTCTTGTGTATGTATAGGCAACATCCCTTGCAAAAAGGTCAACCTCTAAATTATCATTGCCAAACTTTGGTAGGTTTGAAATATCCTCTCGCAGTTTATCGTAAAACGCTTTTTTATCTGCAGGGGTTTTGTTCTCGCTTATCTTTGAGAAAACCGAAGCGATTTCTTCGTTGCTTAGGGTCTTACCCTTTTTTACAAGCTCAGTGGCAACCTCTGTTGTCATTTGGCCTGCTAAAAATTTTGGGAAAGGCTCACCATAGTTATTGCGAAGAGCCTCTGCCACAGCAGAAAGCGAATACTTTTTCTTATCATAGACAAGGGCTTTTATTGCATAAAGGGCATCTGCCATATTTGCAATACCAAATCCCTGAGGTCCTGTGAAGTTGTAAACCGCACCGCCTTGTTGCACCGATTTGCCTCTGCCTATACAATCCTCAACCATTGAAGAAAGGAAAGGAAGCGGACAGCGCTCGGCATGTGCCATATCAATACTGTTATCTGCATTTACCATAAGCTCGATAGTGTAATTCATCTGAGCCTTATAGGCATCATAAAACTTATCAAAGGTATCAAGCTCTGCTATGAGAGGTGTTTTTGGTCCAACCTGTTCACCAAGCTCGGCACCGCTACTAAAAACAAGTTCTAACGGACGGCACATATTGAAGAATGCGGCATCGTGCCAACCGTCTGTTTTGCCGGGTGTTTGAGGCTCAACGCAACCGATTATACAGTAGTTTCTTGCTTCCTCTAGGCTTAAGCCTCTGTTAACCAAAGACGGTATAATAACCTCATCGTTATAATAAGCGGGAAGTCCAACACCTGTGCGGGTAAGCTCGCCTGCACGAAGCATAAATTCGTGGGGAGTGCCGTTCCAAACCCTTACCGAGAATGATGGCATTGGCAACATAACATGCATTGATGCGGTTATGCACATAAAGGAAAGGTCGTTAGTTGCATCAAGTCCCTCGGTGGTTTGACCGCCTGCTATAAGGTTTTGGAAAAGGCTATAACCTGCAAAGCCCTCTGCCGATGCAGCATCACGAACTTTATTGAGGTCGTTAAGCTTAACCCATATACAGTCCATAAGCTCTTGAGCAAACTCGCGAGTGATTTTGCCCTCGTCCAAATCCTTTTTATAATAGGGATACATATATTGGTCAAATCTGCCCGGTGATATCGAGTGACCGCTAGCCTCGGTTTGAAGCAACATCTGAACAAACCAGAATGACTGACAAGCCTCATAGAAAGAGGTCGCGCCCTTACGCGGAACGCGTGAGCAGTTATTTGCAATAAGTGCAAGTTCGAGTTTTCTAGTCTGGTCGGTTTCCTTAGCCGCCATTTCTAAGGCTAAAAGCGCATATCTTTCGGCGTATTTTGATGCTGCCTCCAACGACATAATAACCGCCTTTAAAAATGCGGTGCGTGTAGAGTAATCTGCATCACCGATTTTGCATTTTGCAAGTTCTTCCTCGGCGTCTTTTTTGATTCCGTCAAAGCCTTTTTCCAAAACGGTATCATAATGTACACATATATGACCTACACCATTATAAAAATAGTTGCCGGGTGTAAATATGTTGTGGCGCATAGCAGTTTTAGTTTCTTCGCTCATATACTGCTCGGCAAGTTCACTTGTGGTTTTCCCGTGCCAATATTTATAAACCTCTTTTAAAACCTTTTTATTATCCTCAGAAATATAAAAAGGGTCGGCGCTTCGGGTTTCTACCGTATCAAGTTCATCTTCGAGCCAAGAGAATGAATATTCGGGGAAAACCTGACAGCTTCTAGGGCGTAATGTATTGCTACCTACAATAAGCTCGTTTGGGCGAATAATTATAGGTAGATTTTCCATAATATGAGCAAAGGCTTCGGCGCGACGTGTTATAATCGGCTTGCCCTCGCTTTTTTTATAAGCTTCGGTAAGTAAAACCGCGCGGTCGGTTTCAATCTGCGGCATCTGCTCAAATAGATGTGCCACTAATTTTGGTATACGCTTACTTTTTGGAAGCTCTGCAATATAAAAATCAGGCATTTAAACCATCCTTTCTTTTGCTTTGGATACTATCACATCATTATTTTAATACAAAACGCACCCTTTGTCAATAGCAAAACCACAAAAAACAAGAAAAATCAAGCAAAAAACCACATTTATTTTTGTAAACAGTATGACTTTGTTTGTTTTGCCCTATGTTTTTCACCAAATTTAACTAAAATAAAATATAAATATAAAAGCATTGACTAACAACGATAAAAAGGTTACAATATAATAAACAAAACTCAAAGCGAGGTTATTATAATGGAAGAAAATAATTTTGGAAATGATATTGTAACCCTTACCGACGATGACGGAAAAGAATATTCTTTTGAAATTTTAGACGCTATTGAAACAGATAGTGGCCGTTATCTTGCGATGCTCCCTTATTTTGCAGACGCAAAGGACCGTTTGGACGATAGTGGCGAGCTTGTTTTGGTAAAGGTTTTTGAGGATGAAGATGGCGAAGAATATTTTGAGGATATTCCCGACGATGATGAGTATGATACTATTGCCGACCTTTTTATCGACCGCTTACAAGATGCTTTTGAAATAGACGAACAATAAATTAGTTTGGAATTGCAGTGGGCCACACCAACAGTTTTTAAAATTATTTCAGAAGTTCTCGGCTTCGTGGTACTAGTGATATCACATGCACAAATTTAGTTCGAATTTGCAGTGGGCCACGCCTATATTTTTTTGAAACAACTTCAAATGTTCTCGGCTACGTGGTACTAGTGATGTCAGATGCACAAATTTAGTTCGGATTTGCAGTGGGCCACGCCCACTTCCTTCCCTGTTCGCGGACCTTGGTTAATTATAACCCTACAAGTTTTTAATAGGGGACCTATCTCTCGCAGTGGGCTTGCAGACCTCCCGACCGGACGTAATGAACCGTGTTGGAAGAAGGGAGCGCGAAGCTGTGAGGCGGCCACCCACCTGCTTATAAATGCAGGTTATCAATTGCCATTTACGGCAGGGCAGGAATATATAAAAAACAAAATCTCCCGTTTGCGTTATGCAAACGGGAGATTGCTTTTTATTTTCTTTTGTCTTCGAAAAATTCTGTGGGAGAAACCCCAAAGCATCTGGCAAGATGAAAAACACAATTCAAATCTATTTCTACAGGCATTAACCCTTTTTCCATTCTCTCGATATCTCTATATGCCAATCCGGAAATCCGTGACATTTCTAAAGTAGTCATATTGCTTTTTTCTCTAAACGCTTTCATGTTTTCACAAAATATTTTTTCATATCTAAAAGGATTTGGTTCACTATTTAAATCTATTATATTGTATGTGTTTATCACCTTTTACACGCCTTTCATAACTACGCTATAATAATTATAACATAGTTTTTCGCAAATATCAAGTGCTCGAAGTATTTTTGTTCAGTTCTCTAATATACTAATATCAACTAATTGAAGTATATAGGTGATATTATGCGATTAAACGAGGCTGTCTCCAAGCGTATCAAAGAACTTTGTAATATTTATAATCTTACACAATATCAATTAAGTCAAAAAACCGGCGTTCCTCAATCCACCATAAGCACAATATCTAAATGTAAATTTAATAGTATGAAGTTAAGAATAATCTATGAAATTTGTGACGGATTAGAAATCTCCCTTGTAGACTTTTTTAACTCGCCTCTATTTGATAGAATGAATTTAAACGATTAACAAAATCTCCCGTTTGCGTTATGCAAACGGGAGATTTTTTTATGCTCTGCCATTATTTAGTATAATCTTTTGAACGGTCTACATAGCTAGGATGGGGAATCTTGTGGGGCTTGTGGCTTCCTGGTTT
>JAZNIK010000016.1:0-31630 GCA_045577495.1 Acutalibacteraceae bacterium | reverse complement strand
AACAATATTGCAATTTCCAAAAAAAAGTTACAAAACGGTTACAGTTTTTTGCAAACTTCTTTAAATATCCCTCTTTTTGCAACTAAATCAGTCGAAAAACAGTGAGCACTTGACATTTTTTGGGAATAGTAGTATTCTTTTAGTTAAGCAAACTAATTTTAACTTTTATCTTTTTTAAAAACTAAAGGAGAATGTATTTTTTATAATACACATTATTTGTTATGCTGGAAAAAAATATTTTTTTAAAAACACTTGAAGATGTAAAGGTCTTTGTTAACCTTTGTATGACTAAACCATACGATATTGAGCTTGTAAGCGGTAAATATGTTGTTAACGCAAAGTCTATAATGGGCGTTTTTAGTCTGGACCTTACAAAACCCCTGACCATGATTATAAACTGTGATGATGATTTAAGCATTGAAGAGGAAATCACTCCATATCTTAACCCGGAAGTTTTAACTAATGTATAAGCAAACGCGAATAAGCAGCACCTACAAAACAAGTGAGTTTTGCAGGTGCTTTGTTTTTATAAAGAAAAACGGTTTTTAATCTTGATTTTTTCTAATCCCATACTAATAAAAACATATATTATTGCACTACCGATAATTTGAATAACATTTCCAAAAACAGATAAAACAGGTGCAACCCAGTTACCATAAATAAATGCCTCTGCAATATAATATCCCACAACCGTAATTAAAAGCGCGGGAATAAAAGCAAACAAATTTCTTTTAGAGAGTATCTTTTCGCCTTTTGAAGAAAAACATACGGCTACCATAACCTTTATAACTGTTGTAAAGGGTGCCCAAACAGCCGCACCACAAAACAAATCCGCCAAACAACCCCCTACCGCCGCAGTCGCGCAGGCATAAGGCGTAGCTAATAAAGATGCCGCCAAAAACAAAAAGGCATCACCAAAATGAATATAGGCAGTATTACTACCAACCTTTATAGGAATATGAAATAACCAGGCTGTAAAAATTGTTATGATTGCTGCAAAAAGTGCCGATAAAACCAGATTAAAAAGTTTTGTTTTTTGTTTCATATAAATCATCACCATAAACAATATACAACAACACATTTTTATATGCAAGTAGAAAATAAAACGCTTTTTGTAATAGTTTTTATTTAAATTTATATAAGTTATTCTATTTTGTTATCTTAGTTGACAACAATCTTATAAATATGGTATATTATTAGAATAGATAATTGCAAATGATTATTGGAATTTTTGTTTATTTTTCCGAAAGGGTTATTAATTTATGGATTGGACAGAAATAAAAATCAAAGTGCCCACTGAGGCAACAGATCACGCCGCCGCAATAGCAAATATGACGGTATCGCACGGAATATATATTGAGGATTATTCCGACTTGGAGCAAGGCGCACTTGAGATTGCTCATATAGATTTAATAGATGAAGAACTTGTAAAAAGCGATAGAACACATTCTATTATCCATATTTATATGTCTAAAGAGGTTAATCCCGCCGAGAGCACCGAATATATAACCGAAAGGCTCACTGCTTTGGGTATTGAACACGAAGTTTTGCAGAACGATATATCCGAGGAAGAATGGGAGAATAATTGGAAGCAGTTTTTTAAAACCACCGAAATTGGCAAAAGACTTTGTATTCGTCCCGGTTGGGAAGAATATGACAATAAAGCAGGCCGTTGCGTGTTAAGCATTGACCCGGGTGCCGCCTTTGGAACAGGAACCCACGCCACAACCTCGATGTGTTTAGAAGCTCTTGAGGAATTGGTTTCCCCTGACATTACAGTTTTGGATATCGGTTCGGGTAGCGGAATTTTATCAATAGCGGCGGTTTTACTTGGGGCAAAACAGGCTGTTGGTGTTGACATAGACCCCGTTGCAGTAAGGGTTGCAACCGAAAACGCAAAACTAAATAATGTTGAAAACAAAACAGAATATATACTTGGCAATCTTGATGAAAAAATCACCGATAAATATGATATTGTTGTTGCAAACATTGTTGCCGATGCAATTATAGCCCTATCTCAGTCTGCAAGTGAAAAAATGAAAGAAAACGGATATTTTTTATGCTCGGGTATAATTGATATCAGGGCAGATGAAGTTGAAAAGGCACTTAAATTGCGTGGTTTTAATATTGTACGCAAGATAACTAACAACAACTGGGTTGCTTTTTTAGCAAACCGCGAATAGTCAAGGAGTACACTATGATAGAATTTGAAGAGCAAAAATTAAAGCTCGAATCCTTTAGAGGTGAGGTTAAATCTCTTGAAGATGCATTGGGATTAGAGCAACTGCAAAATGAAATAGATAAGCTGGAAAATCAAACCTCATCAGAAGGCTTTTGGGATGACCAAAAACGCTCAAGCGAAATTTTAAAAGAAATCAGCAGTAAAAAAAGCAAGGTTGAAATGGCAAAAAACATTCGTAGTCAGTTTGAGGACCTTTTAACACTTATAGAAATGGCAGATGAAGAAGAAGATTTATCAATGCTAGAGGAAATCACTAGTGGTGTTATAGAGTTTGAAAAAGAGCTTTCATCTGCCACACTTTCAACCCTTTTAACAGGAGAATATGATAGCAAAAACGCTCTGCTCACCTTCCACGCGGGTGCCGGTGGAACAGAGGCTCAAGACTGGGCTCAAATGCTTGTAAGAATGTATACAAGATGGGGCGAAAGGCATGGCTTTAAGGTGAAAATGCTTGACTTTTTAGATGGCGAGGAAGCAGGTCTTAAAAGCGCGGTTTTGCAGGTTGAGGGAATTAACGCATACGGCTATTTAAAGGGTGAAACAGGGGTTCACCGTTTGGTTCGTATCTCACCCTTTGACTCCTCAGGCAGAAGACATACCTCCTTTGCCTCTTTAGAAGTAATGCCCGAAATTGATGACGATGCACAGATTGATATACGACCCGAGGATTTAAAGGTTGATACCTATCGCTCAGGCGGTGCAGGCGGTCAGCATGTTAATAAAACCGAATCGGCGGTTCGTATAACCCATATACCGACAGGTATTATTGTTGCTTGTCAAAACGAACGCAGTCAGCATCAAAACCGCGAGGTTGCAATGAAAATGCTTAAATCCAAGCTTGTTGAAATAAAAGAGCGTGAACATTTAGATAAAATTGAGGACATAAAAGGCGTTCAAAAAGAAATTGCTTGGGGCTCACAAATTCGTTCATATGTGTTTATGCCATATACCTTAGCAAAGGACCACAGAACCAATTTTGAAAACGGCAATATCGGTGCCGTTATGGACGGAGATTTAGATGGCTTTATAAACGCATATCTAAAGGCTGTATCATTAGGTGAAATTAAGTAGAGGTGTTTTAGTTGAAATATCTTAAACTATTTTTATATGCCGGTTTATCGGTCGTTTGCATTTCGGTAATACGCTGTATTCAGCTTATGCTGTTAACCAATATTGAAACAGGCTTTTTTGTTAGCGGAATGGAGACTCTTGGCATAATTCTTTCTGTAATAACTTTTGTGATTATTGCCTTATCTTCAGTATTGGCTTTTACCTCAAAAAAAGCCGATGTATACCCCATTCCAGAGCGTTCAATAGTTTTAGGAGTCTTTTCACTTTTAGCAGGTATCACCAATCTAATTGAGCCAATTTTTAACGCAAGTGCTTTTCATGGTGTTCCTCCCCTACTTATCGCTTTAAGACTTATAACTCTATTTTTAACAGGCCTTGTTTTTTGTTGGTTTGGTTTATCCCATCTTTTAGATTTGAACCCTCATTATAATTTTTCGGTTCTCTTTGTTGTTGCTTGGATTCTCCGCCTTATGACAACCTTTATAAGTTTTACAGGCATGTCAAACATATCCGAAAACATATATGATATTCTTATGCTTATAACCATGCTGCTTTTCTTCTTAACTCACAGCAAGGCTCTTTGTGGCATCAAGAAAAAGCATCATATACAGCGACTTTTAGCAATAGGCTTCCCTGCTATATTATGCACCGTTGCATCGGCAATACCGAATATAGTTTTGTATTTATCCAAAGGTCCCCAGAACGCACATTCACCTATTGATAATCCTATTTCAGCCATATTTGTAGCCGCATATGTTGCTGCATATTTGGTTAAAATATGTATAGAATCCACCATAAAAGAATAAAAATATATATAAATCAATGATTTAAGTGTTTCTTTGCTAAAAATGCAAAAAAACACTTGACAAGCTGTGCTTAAATAAGTATAATGATTTAGTCGCACGGCAAATGGCGGTATAGCTCAGTTGGCTAGAGCATTCGGTTCATACCCGAAGTGTCGTTGGTTCAAATCCGACTACCGCTACCATTCCTTTTGAGGGGGTGCCGAAATATCGGCATTCTTTCTTGGCCCGGTGGTCAAGCGGTTAAGACACCGCCCTTTCACGGCGGTAACACGGGTTCGATTCCCGTCCGGGTCACCACAATATGCGCCGGTAGCTCAGTTGGATAGAGTGTTTGGCTACGAACCAAAAGGTCGGGGGTTCGAATCCCTTCCGGCGTACCAAAACACAGTACAAGCATTGCTTGTACTGTGTTTTTCTTTTATCGTTCAAATGATTGAAAAATTTTAAATGTTATTGTATAATAATTTAGTAACTAAATATTGAGGTGACAATTTATGGGCAAAACTAACAATACAAATCTTACTCTTTTAAAAATGCTCAGAGAAAAGCAGATAAAACAAAACATATCATACCTTACAATTGAAAGTGGAATTTTTAAATTTTTAAGTGTTATATTTTGGCTTTCGGCTATTGTTTGCATCGTTATAAATCTTTTGTTTTTGCTAGGCCAGTGGGGTACCTTGAATGCCAATTTAGCAAATGCAGACGTATTAAACGATTTGCAACAAACACAGGTGGCAGAGATTAAAAACGGGATTTTTTCTGTTTTGGTGATGAGTATCATTTTACTTTTATCCACCCTGTTTTTTAAACTAAAACGTCCAATTTTGTATGGCGTGTTAGGTCTATTTTCGGGGCTTATTTTAATCTTTACATATGCCGACAGACTTTCAGAAGTTTTAAGTGCGGGTGACTATTCTTCCTTTGTTTTTAAGCATTTAATACCGATTGGAATTTTTATGATATGCGGTGTTACGGCTTCTATAATCCATTTTAGAGGCGAGTTTTTAGATAAAAAGGGTTGCAGAGAAATAAGCGAAAAAATCTATACTAAATATTCTGTTTTGGTAGAAAATATTACCGAAGAGCAATGGCAAAATATTTTAAATGAGTATAAAGCAGAAGCCCCTAAAAGCAAAAAGCGTTCTGTTAAACATAGACTAAGAAAAGAAAATAAATCAAAAAACAATGCAAAAGAGGTGTAAATAATGCCCCTTGATGGTGCATTTTTATGTTGCCTAAAAAAAGAACTTGAGGCAACGATTGACTCGCACATTGATAAAATTCATATGCCTTTAAAAAACGAGTTTGTTTTTTCTCTTAGAGGACGCGGATTTTCAAAAAAACTTTTTGTTTCTATCTCGCCAAACAACCCTAGAGTTTGCTTTACGAGCGAAACCTTTGAAAACCCTGCAAATCCGCCTATGTTTTGTATGCTCCTTAGAAAGCATCTCTCTTCGGGAAGAATTATCTCGATTGAAAATAATAATTCCGAAAGGCTTATTTGCTTTAAAATTCAAGCAACAAATGAGATGGGTGACAAAATCATCTACTCCCTTATTCTTGAGTTTTTGGGCAATAAAACCAACCTTATCCTTACCGACCAAACAGGCAGAATTATAGATGCCGCAAGGCGAAGCGATATAGAATCAAGCGAGCGACTAATACAACCAGGCGCTGTGTATGCCCTGCCTAAAAGCAACGGCAAAACAGATATTTTAAGCGGTGATTTATCCTTTGCCTGTGATAATATTTTTAAAACATCCTTAGCAAAATTAAGTGACGCTATTTTAAAAAATGTGGGTGGTCTTTCCCCCTTATTATGCCGCGAAATTACCTTTAGATTGACGGGTGATTTAGACTCTGCAGTAGAAGAAACAACTATCAAACTTTTAAAAAATGAGCTAACCCATATCAGAGATACCATCATCAGCGGCGGTAAACCAACATTTTTATACGATGAGCAAAAAAATCTAAAAGATTTTTCCTTTTTAGAGATAACACACTACAGTAGTTTTTACACTAATATTTCTGCTGAATCGTATTCCGACTTATTAGAAACCTTTTTTGGTGAGCGTGACAGAATTCGCAGAATTGAGCATTTAAAGGGAGATTTGGTTAAACGCATAAAAAATCTTATTGCACGTAACCAAAAAAAGTTACATTTAAGGCAAGAGGAATTAAAAAAATCTGCAAACCGAGAGCATTTAAGAATTTACGGTGAGCTTATTAAGGCTAATATATATCAAATTCCTAAAGGGGCAGAAAAGATAACCTTACAAAATTATTACGACCCCGAATTAAGCAGTATTGAAATCCCACTCAATTCCGCCCTTTCTCCCACCTTAAATGCTGCAAAATATTTTAAGGATTATAAAAAGGCTTGCACCGCCGAACAAACACTAGGCGCTCTTATTGAGGATTGCAAAAAAGAGGGCGAATATTTGGAGTCTGTTTTGTATGAACTGCAGACGGTAGACACCTCTGCAGAGCTTTCGCAAATAAAAAACGAACTTGCTCTTGCGGGTTATATACGCGCTAATTTAGGTAATAAAAAAGCCAAAATAAATGCTAAACCTTTACTATTTTCTAAAAACGGTTACGATATTTTGGTTGGAAAAAACAATCTTCAAAACGATGAGCTAACCACAAAAATCGCCGCTAAAAATGATTTGTGGTTTCATACTAAAAACATTCACGGCTCACACGTTATTTTAATTACAAACGGCACAGAGCCGAACAATGATACCATAATTTTTGCAGCTACTCTTGCCGCCTTTTATTCAAAGGCAAAAAACTCAAATCAGGTACCGGTGGATTATACACCTGTTAAGTTTGTTAAAAAGCCATCCGGAGCAAAACCCGGTATGGTTATATACACAACCAACAAAACAATTTTTGCAAATCCTTTAGATTTAGGTGACGAAATAAAATGAGTATAGGTATTTCAACGGCTAGTTTTTATCCTCTTGAGGTTGAAGAGGCAGTAAGAATAATTAGCGAAAATAGAATAGAGTGTGCAGAGATTTTCTACAACGCATCGCGTGAATTAAAGGATTCATTCACCGATTATCTGCTAGAAATTATAGGTCAAACAGGTCTTAGAATTTCTGCATTACACCCTATGTTATCCTTTGCCGAGCCATATATGATATTCTCGCAGTATCAAAGGCGCTTTGAAGAAAGCCTTGATAATTTTAAACGCTATTTTGAAAATGCGGTGCGTTTAGGTGCAAAATACATCAATTTGCACGGGGATAGACCGCTTGGCAAACTTTCGGTAGAGGAATACTGCGAAAGATATAAAATTATTGCCGACGAGGGCAAAAAATACGGTGTTACACTCTGCCAAGAAAATGTTAACGGATACAGAAGTGCCGACCCCGAATTTTTAGCCGATATGGTAGCCATTTTGGGCAATGATGCCAACTTTACGCTTGATGTTAAACAATGTGTTAGGGTGGGATACTCAGTTAATGAAATTATGGAATCTATGAATTATCAAATAAAGCACGTGCACATAAGCGACCACTCGTTAGCGGGTGATTGCCTGTTACCCACCCGTGGTAATTTTGATTTTAAAGGCTTTATGACCGACCTTAAAAATAAAGGATATAAAGGCGACTATATGATTGAGGTTTATCAAAACGCCTATAAAACCTTTGATGAAGTTATCGAGAGTTATAACATTCTCTGCGAAAAATTGAAATAAAAAATAACCCGAAAAAGAGCTTTGTATCTCTTTTTCGGGTTTTGTTTATAAAAGCCAAATTTCTTCGGTTTTGTCCTCTTCAGTTTGAGGTGGTGTTAAGGTTTCTGTTACAATATCCTCTTTTGTAGATGGCTTTTTGTTTGTTGCTCCCGCCCTAGACGGGCGTTTTTGCTTATATTCGCTTAGCCACTTAAAAAAGTTTGTTGCCTCATTTATATCATCAGACATATACAAAACCTTTTCTTCGTTTTTTGCATCCACCCCCGCTACAACCAAACCTAACGCACCAATTTGGTTCATAAGTTCCTTTGCATCGGATACAGATAGTGAAACATACATTAAAATCAGTCCATATTTTTTGGCAGTTTTAGTAAGGAGAGACACTAAATGAGCAGAATCACCCTTAACATCATTAAAAATCACCGTTTTAAAACCACCAAGCACTGCTTTATGGGTAGTTGCCTTTTTAAAATATCCCGATTCCTTAGCGACCGACACAATCCTTTGCTTTGCCTCCTCACTAATTTCGGGGCTATCCTTTAAAGCCTTTGAAACGGTTGCAACCGAACAATTTGAAAGTTTAGCAACATCCTTTAAGGTCATATTTATCTTCCTTTCGTCAAATCTTTGATAACCTCGCCTGCAAGGATAAGACCTGCAACCGACGGAACATAGGAAATACTTTTAGGAACAGGACTTCGCCTTTCCTCACTTAAATCACCTGTGCTAACGGGTGGCTCTTTAGAATAAACCGACTTTACGCCGCTTATCCCCCGTTTTTTAAGCTCACTTCTCATAACCCTTGCCAACGGGCAAACCGAAGTGTTTTCAATAAAATCAACCTCAAACCTTGTTGGGTCAAGTTTATTACCCGCCCCCATAGCAGATATTACGGGGATATTATTTTCTTTTGAGATACTGCAAATTGCAATTTTTGCCGTTACATTATCAACCGCATCTACCACATAATCGTATTTTGAAAAATCAATTTGCTTTAAATAATCGGGTGTTATAAAAACCTTATTAGCACCCACCTTTATATTTGGGTTTATATCAATCAAACGCTCTTTTGCCACTTCAACCTTTGGGCGACCAATAGTGCTTTGAAGGGCGATTATTTGGCGGTTTATGTTTGTTATATCAACATCATCACTATCAAAAACATCTATCTCGCCAACTCCACTACGCGCCAACGCCTCAACAACATAGGAGCCTACACCCCCAACACCAAAAACCGCAACCGATGATTTAGACAAGGTTTCAACCGCCGCATCACCGATAAGTCCTGTTGTTCTTAAAAATCTTTCATCAAGCATTTTTATCCCCCAACATTTTAAAAAGTTCAGGTAAAACGCCCTCAAAATTAACTCCATACCATAACTCAGGGCGATTTTGCTCGGTGTTTTTAATAGCCATACAAGTAAAATCAACTGCATTTTTTAATGCTTTTTGAATATCATTTCCAAGCACCATTGATGATACAAAAACACTTGCAAAAACATCACCCGTACCGTGAAACATACCGCTAATTCTTGGTCCCGAAGCAAAATATATTTTATCTTCTTTTTTATTGTAAGCGGCTGCTCCCTGCTCACCCTCGCTTAAAACAGCACCTGTTAAAACAACAGTACCCGAACAAATTTGTGAGAGTTTTAAAAGCAGATTTTTAATATATTCTTTTGTGTATGGCGGTGCTAAATATTCTTCATTAGTAAGCAAACACGCCTCTGTTACATTTGGAGTTATAATATCAGCCTTAACGCATAACTCCCGCATTTTAAAAGAGAATTCAGGCGAAAATGTTTGATACAATCTTCCATTATCGCCCATAACGGGATCAACAACCACCAAAGAATTTTTGGTTTTAAGTTTATCAATACACGTTTTAAGGATATCTATCTGCTCCTTTGACCCTAAATATCCCGAATATATTGCATCAAATTCAAAACCCTCTTTATGCCAATGTTCCGCTATCGGAAGCATTGCAGAGGTTAAATCATTAAAATAAAAATCTTTAAAGCCCCCTGTATGGGTAGAAAGCACCGCAGTAGGCATAACTGCACACTCGATACCCGCCGCCGAAACAATAGGCAACGCAACCGTTAAAGCACATTTGCCTATTCCCGATATATCGTGTATTGCGGCTATTCTTTTTTGTCGCATAAAATCTCTCCCTAAAAAGTTTCGTTTATACCCATTGTGGCCCTTGCGTTAAGACCTTGGTCGGCGTACTTGTTTTCAAATGCCGCTTGAACTCCTATCATTGCCGCATTATCTCCGCAAAAGCAAAGCTTTGGAAAACAAACATTATATTTTCCACTATCTGCCACCTCTTGCATACGCTGTCTTAATTCGCTATTTGCCGACACTCCACCCGCTAAAACTATGGTATTTATATTGGTTTTTTCTGCGAGTTTTAATGTTGACTGCACAAGCATATCACAAACTCGGCTACGCAAGGTTGCCGAAAGCACAGGGATATCTACCGCTTCGCCCTTTTGCTCGGCGTTATGTATTGTATTGATAACCGCCGTTTTAAGGCCTGAAAAACTAAAATCATATTCGCTATCCTCAACGTGCGGAAAGGGCAAAGGATATTTGTTGAAATCAGGTGTTGTTGCAATTTTATCAAGGGTTACGCCACCTGGATAACTTAGTCCCATTGCTCGTGCCGCTTTATCAAAGCACTCACCCGCTGCATCATCACGCGTTTTTGCAAGAATTTCAAAATCAGTATAATCATTAACCTTTGCAATAACTGTATTCCCACCCGAAACCAAAAGGCATAAAAAAGGTGGTTTAAGGTCGGGTGCGGTTATATAGTTTGCCGCTATATGACCACGCAAATGATGAACGGGAATAAGCGGAACACCGAGCGATAACGCAAGTCCCTTTGCAAAGTTTACGCCCACCAGCAAAGCACCAATAAGTCCCGGTGCTGCAGTAACGGCAATCGCATCAATATCCGATTTTGTTAGATTGGCATCTTTTAGTGCCTCCTCAGTAAGTCCATAAATTGCTTCGGCATGACGCCTAGATGCAATTTCGGGCACAACTCCGCCATATAATTTATGCTCCTGCACCTGAGATGCAATAACACTTGAAAGTACCTTTCTGCCACAGGTTATGGCAACTGCAGTTTCATCGCAAGAGCTTTCAATAGCTAGAATAATTTTTTCACTCATTTTTTAAAAACCTCGTCATTATAAGTGCATCTTCTACTGGGTTTGAATAAAAGTTTTTTCTTTTGCCTTGTTCTTCAAACCCCAATTTTTTATATAAATTTATTGCAACAACATTAGAAACTCTAACCTCTAAACTTATGAAAGATAGTTGTTTTTCTATAGAAAAATCTATAAGTTTATTAACTATTTTCGTTCCGATGCCGTTTTTTCTATATTCGGGTAAAACACCAATATTGGTAACATATCCCTCATCTAAAACGGTATACATACCGCCATATCCCACCGTTTTATCCTCCACCCTTGCCAAGAAAAAAACGGTAGAATTATCTGAACTTTTTATTTGATTTTCCGTCCAAGGGGTTGAAAAGCATCTGCGTTCAATCTCGGCAATTTCGGACACTTGTTTTTCGGTTCGTTCTGCTTTTTCAATCATTAAAAACTCCCCTATCAAACAAATTCAAAATCTCTGCCTTAATGGTCTTTAGGCACTCAAGATAAGTATCATCATCACTACCATAAGGGTCGGGAATACCATCCCCCAAAACCATCAACTTTTGTTCATTTATACCTACGGAATACTGTAAAACTGTCTTGTGCGTAGTTTCCATAGCAATTATTAAATCGCTTTTATCCAACAAATCTAAATTGACAGGTTTAGAAGTATATGAAAAATCCTTAATGCCAACCTTTTCAAGTGCCTTTACCGATTTTTCGTTCACCGAATCGCCAAATGCGGCAAGACCTGCACTATCCCCCTGCCAAGAAACGCCTTTGCTTTTAGCAATATCATTAAAAATTGCCATAGCCATCGGGCTGCGACAGGTATTGCCTGTGCATACAAATAAAACCTTTTTCATATTTTTCCTCTTATTGTTTGGCATCATACCAAGTTTTAGCCCTATGAGTATCAACAATTAGCGGAACCAAAAGCTCAGTTGCATGCTCCATCTCATATTCTAAGATTTTAGCAACCTCTTTTGCAACGCTCTCCTCCGCCTCAACAATAAGTTCATCGTGAACCTGCAGAATAAGCCTTGCATCTAGTCCGCTTTCTAAAAGTTTATCCCTTGTTTTTATCATTGCAAGTTTAATAATATCTGCCGCCGAGCCTTGAATTGGCATATTACGTGCAACCCTTTCTCCAAAGGCTTTTAGCATATGATTAGAACTTTTTAGCTCGGGCAGATAACGTCTACGAGAGAACATTGTTTTTGAAAAGCCTAATTCTGTGGCACTTTCGACCGCTTTATCCATATATTTTTTTATATCGGGGTATGTGGCAAAATATCCGTCGATATAACTTGCCGCCTCTGCCCTTGTAACTCCAATGTCCTGAGCCAAAGAAAATGCGCCAATTCCATAAACTATGCCAAAATTAACCGCTTTGGCACTACTTCGCATTTTTGGCGTTACCAAAAGTGGTGGCATTCCAAAAACCTCGCCCGCCGTTTTGGTGTGAATATCCTCACCGTGATTAAAGGCAGATATCATTGCTTTATCCTTTGCAATATGCGCCAAAACACGAAGTTCGATTTGAGAATAGTCGGCATCTATTAAAACATATCCCTCTTTGGCAACAAAGTATTTTCTAAGCTCTCTGCCCTCTTCACGCCTTACAGGTATATTTTGCAAATTTGGCTCCAAAGACGAAATTCTGCCTGTTCTTGTTTCGGTCTGATTAAAGGTTGAGTGGATTCTGCCATCCTCCTTTACCGCCTTTAAAAGACCCTCACAATAGGTTGAATTAAGTTTAGTCAAAGTTCTATATTCCAAAACCAACTTAATAATTGGGTGATCATTTTTAAGTTTTTCTAAAATCTCGGCAGTAGTAGAGTATCCACTCTTGGTCTTTTTGCCGTGCTTAAGGCCTAACTTTTCAAACAGAATAACACCAAGCTGTGCAGGTGATTTAATATTAAACTCCTCACCCGCAACGGCGAAAATTTCTTGTTCTAGCTTTGCAATACGCTCTATCATATTATCTCGCATTGACTTGATGCCGTCTATATCAATTTTTACACCAATACGTTCCATCTCGCTAAGCACACGAGCAAGCGGAATTTCAATCTTTTCAAAAAGTTCCAACATATCTGCTTTTTCTATTTCGGTTTTTAATGGCAAATAAAGCATATCGGTTATTGCGGTTTTTTGCATAAGCTCATCATCGCTATCAATAATAGGGCTTGATGCCAAATACTCCTCTGCCAAACGATTGATATCATAAGAATTAGCCGAGGGTGAACACAAATATCCCGCAAGCGAGGTATCAAACGCTACTAGTGGAATATCGCAAACATTTGAAAAAACAGTGTATAGATTTTTGCTATCGTTTGTGTTTATTTTAAGGGTTTTATTGGCGAAAATAGTTTGTATTTCATTTGTATTTTCGCTTAATTTCAAAGAGCACAAGTTATTATTCGCCGCAAAACAAACATCGGTGTTTTCGATATTTAAAACCGCAGTAATAATATCTGAATTTATATTTTTTATAAACTCATCAAAACCGCAAACTGCATATTCAGGTGCATTTATCTCAACCGTTTCATCATCGGATGTTGCGGCGTCGTTAAGGCCTAATTGCTCAAGCATTTTAAAGAATTCAAGTTTACGGAGCATTGCCGTAAGTTCGACTTTGTTCTGCTCGGAAAAAGCGTAATCATTAAACTCTACCGAGATTGGTACTTCTTTAAAAATCGTGCCAAGTTCTTTGCTTAAAAATGCGTTTTGTTTATCATTTATAAGCTTTTGGCGAACCCCCTCTTTAATGTCCAAACTATCGATATTTTCATATATATACTCAATATTATGGTATTTTGTAATAAGGTCGGTTGCGGTTTTTTCGCCAACACCTGCAACACCGGGGATATGGTCACTTGCATCACCCATTAGGGCTTTAAGTTCTATCATTTCGGTCGGGGTTAAACCGTATTTTTCAAAAAGTGTTTTTGGAGTATACTCAATAATTTCGGGTTTACCCGCCTTAGTAGCCGCAAGTAAAACTGTTGTGTGGTCGGATACTAATTGCAGACTATCCCTATCTCCTGTGGAGATTACGCAAACATCATCGGTTTGCTCTGCCGCATAGCTAAGGGTGCCTAATATATCATCCGCCTCATATCCCTCAAGTTCTATAGTATGATAGCCAAAAGCTCTTAATAGTTCCTTTAAAACGGGAAGCTGCAGAGCCAACTCCTCCGGCATAGGCTTACGACCCTTTTTATAATCATCATACATTTTATGCCTAAAGGTTGGTGCCTTTAAATCAAAAGCAACAGCAACCCCATCAGGCTTTTCACGCTCGATAAGACTATTTAAAATATTCATAAAGCCATAAATGGCATTGGTATACTGACCATCCTTTGTGGATAGTAGTTTTATACCATAAAAAGCTCGGTTAACTATACTGTTTCCGTCAAGTGCCAAAAGCTTCATTTTAATACTCCTTTAAGACAAAAATAAACACATTAGTATTATAACAAATATTTAACCGTTTGTCACCAAAATTGGCGAAAATTTTTCTAAAAACTTTACTTAAAGGCAAGCATATGTTAAAATATACAAAAACAAAGGAGGGGTTCGATTGACAAAAGCTTTGCCTTTTTATAAATGTCTTAACGGCACCCAAATAAAAATCATCGCCCTTATTGCGATGACATTTGACCACATTGGGTTTTATTTAATGGGCAACTATATTCCTTTTAGAATTATTGGCAGAATTGCTTTCCCTTTATTTGCTTTTATGATATCCGAGGGTGCTAGGTATACTAAAAACAAGCTTAAATACTTTTTAAGAATTTTTGTTTTGGGGATTGTTTTCCAAATATTTCACACCGCCTTTGTCGGCACCTTTTATTTAAACATACTGATAACGCTAAGCCTTTCAATTTTAATTATTTATTGTATTGATTTTTATAAAAAATCAAATAAAAGGTTGGCAATTTTACTACCAACTGCCCTGTGCCTAACGGTTGTTTTATCTGATTATGTTCTGGCAAGTATAATAAAGCCTATTGGATACCATTTAGATTACAGCATCATAGGAGTTTTTATACCGGTTTTAATTTATCTTTTTAAAGACTACAAGCAAAAATTATTTGCTATTGCGGTTGGGCTTATATTACTCTCTCTTTCAATGAACAAGCTGCAATTTTTCTGCCTTTTTGCACTAATACCGTTAATTCTATACAATCAAAAAGCAGGAAAGAATCGTATAAAATGGTTATTTTATCTTTATTATCCTTTGCATTTAGGTATTATTTATATTATAAAACTTATTTTTGTATTGTAAAAGGGTAGATGCGTTTTGCATCTACCCTTTTGCTACACATATTTAAAAATTAACCTTTTTCGTTATAATCTGCAGCAATTAAATTACTAGCTTTGAAGAATTTATGTAAGAAAATAAATGGACCAACCACAATTATAGAGCCGATTACACCCCAAAGCCAATAATCTGCAGCGCTAAATGAATAAGCAATGCCTCTACGCTTAGCCTCATTACCAATACGGTTACAAATTCTATGCATCCAAACGATAGGAGCAATACCTAAAGTAAGCCAAGAGAAAATGAAAACAAGCAAACAATAATGCATTGTTTTTTTGCCATCATAACGGCTAGCAATGATATTGATATCGCTAGATACACCTGAAAATGCAACCAATGGATAAATTCCAAAAGTGATAATAGAAAGTAAAATTAACTTTAATAATCCTCTTTTAGTATTTAACTTTTTAGCTGGAGCTACATTCACAACTTGATTTTCCATATAAACACCTTCTATAAAAAAATGCGTCTTTCGACAAAATTATTATAACAAATGCACATAAGCGTGTCAATTCTTTTTTAGAAATTTTTTCATATTTTCTTAACAATTTATTCTAAAACGCAAAAAGGGCTGTCACTTTTTTGTGACAACCCTTTTAAAAACAACTTAATGCAAACTAAATTACTTAAGTTCAACAGTTGCGCCAACCTCAGTAAGTTTAGCCTTAATCTCTTCAGCCTCTTCTTTAGAAGCAGCCTCTTTAAGAGTCTTAGGTGCGCCATCAACGAGAGCCTTTGCCTCGCCAAGACCAAGACCGGTAATCTCACGAACGATCTTGATAACCTTAATTTTCTCTGCGCCTGCTGCTGCGAGAACAACGTCAAACTCTGTTTTCTCCTCAGCTGCTGCGCCACCTGCTGCGGGAGCTGCTACTGCAACTGCTGCTGCTGCGGATACGCCGAATTCCTCTTCAACTGCTTTTACGAGCTCTGCAAGCTCAAGAACGGTAAGAGCTTTAAGCTCTTCAATCATAGCTGTAACTTTTTCAGATGCCATTTTTATTTCCTCCAATATAATTTTTGTTTTTAATTTTGTTTATTATTCTGCTGCGGGTTCGCCATCCTTATCAACGATAGCCTGAACAGCACGTGCAAATGCTGCGATAGGTGCGTTGAAAGCATTGAGAACTGTAGCAAGAAGAACTTCCCTTGTAGGAAGTTTTGCAAGGCTATCGATTGTTTCAAGGTCAACAACTTTGCCATCCATATAACCACTTTTGATTTTGAAATTATCGTGTGATTCTGCATATTTGCCCAAAATTCTTGGAGCTGCAGTATAATCATCCTCACAAGTAGCGATAGCGGTTGTACCCTTGAAAGCATCACTAAGGCCTTCAATACCTGCATCGTTTGCTGCAAAGCCCAAAATTGAGTTTTTAACTACAGTATATTTAACATTTGCTTCACGAAGCTCTTTACGAAGGGCTGTATCATCAGCAACGTTGATACCCTTATAGTCAACAACTACACCAATGCAAGATGCTTTAAGCTGCTCTGCCAAAGCGGCAACGGCGGCTTTCTTTTGTTCTAAAACTTTTTCACTAGGCATTTCGGATTCACCTCCTGAAAATAAAATGCCTGCCCCGACAAATCGAGGCAGGCAGAAATAACATAAAGCTACTTACTATATAAAACGATTGTTTTATAGCCTTCCTCGGCAGGATTTACAGTAAACCAACCTGCTGTCTAGGGATTGCAACATTAGTAATATAACATATGGAATTTAAAAAGTCAAGAACTTTTTAAATTTTTTTATTAGTTGCCAAAACGTGCAACATTAAGCTTGATGCCAGGACCCATTGTGGTAGCGATAGCACAAGACTTAACATACTGACCCTTGGTAGCTGCGGGCTTTGCTTTAATGATAGCACCCATAAGAGCATCAAAGTTCTCTTGAAGCTTTTCAGCGCCGAAAGAAACTTTACCAATTGGGCAGTGGATAATGTTGGTTTTGTCTAAACGGTACTCAACCTTACCTGCCTTTGCCTCAGCAACTGCCTTAGCAACGTCAGGAGTAACAGTACCAGCCTTTGGTGTAGGCATCAATCCACGAGGACCAAGCACCTTACCAAGACGGCCTACAAGACCCATCATATCAGGTGAAGCAATAACTGCATCAAAATCTAACCAGTTTTCGTTCTGGATTTTTGCAACCATCTCTTCTGCACCAACAAAATCAGCGCCTGCTTCTTCAGCAGCTTTAACATTGTCGCCCTTGGTGATAACCAAAACGCGAACATCTTTACCAATACCGTTAGGGAGAACGATAGCGCCACGAACCTGTTGGTCTGCTTGACGTGAGTCAACACCCAAACGAACGTGGATTTCTACTGTCTCATCAAACTTTGCGGTAGCGGTTTTTACTGCGAGACCCATGGCCTCTTCAACATCATAAAACTTTCCTGTTTCAAGAAGTTTTACACTTTCATTATATTTTTTTCCGTGTTTCATTGTTTTACCTCCAAATAAAGTGGTTAATCGGATTTTTTCCTCCCACCCAGGAGCATTAATCGATTACTTCAATGCCCATACTGCGAGCTGTACCTGCAATCATACTTGCGGCAGTCTCAACAGAAGCGGCATTAAGGTCGGGCATTTTCTGCTCGGCAATTTTTGTAATCTGCTCTTTGGTGATTTTTGCAACCTTGGTCTTATTGGGAACGCCAGAACCGCTCTCAATTCCGCATGCCTTTTTAATAAGCACTGCTGCGGGCGGTGTCTTGGTTACAAAACTGAACGAACGGTCTGCATAAACAGTGATAACTACCGGAATGATAAGACCTGCATCATTCTTTGTACGTTCATTAAATTCCTTTGTAAAGGCCATGATGTTAACACCATGTTGACCTAATGCGGGGCCGACCGGAGGGGCCGGAGTTGCCTTTCCAGCAGGAATTTGCAGTTTAATATAGCCTGTAATTTTTTGAGCCATTTTTTGCACCTCCAAAAATAGTGGTAGGATGGTTTTTAACCATCAGGCGAAACATTTTAATTTTTGTTTCTCCCACTTGGCAGAGTCACCTCTACCTTTACATTGCGAATATCGCAAAATAAACTAATTTGTTTACAACACAGGTGTTACCTGGTCTAATTCCATCTCGGCAGGTATTTCCTGACCAAGCATGGAAATTTTTACGCTGACGCTATTGTTATCGGGGTCGATTGAGATAACAGCACCCTCCATACCTTTTAATGGACCGGATGTAATCTTAACCAAATCTCCAACCTTATAGCTGATTTCAACGCTGCGTTTATCAACGCCCAATGCCGCTACCTCCGCATCGGAGAGCGGAACCGGCTTGGATGCCGGACCAACAAAGCCCGTTACGCCGCGGGTATTACGAACAACATACCAAGAATCATCCGTAACGACCATTTTAATCAGGACATATCCCGGAAAGATTTTGCGCTCAATCTCGCGAACCTTATCTTCCTTTACCTCTGTTACTGTTTCGGTGGGGATTTTAATGTCCAAAATGAGGTCCTGCATCTTGCGGCTTTCTACCATTTTTTCCAAATCGGTAGCAACCTTGTTTTCATAGCCCGAATAGGTATGAACTACATACCATTTTGCTTCGCTTAACTCTGACATTTGAGACCTCCGTTAAAACTTAAGATTATAGTGCGAAAAGAAAATCAAGGAGTTTTGCTAAACCAAAATCCAAAACCCAAATAAAAGCACCTATGATTAAGCACATAACCAAAACGATAAGTGTGTTTTTCATAACGGTTTTGCGGTTTGGCCAAACTATTTTTTTAGCCTCGCTCTTATAATCCTTAAAGAATCTTACTACACGCTGCGGGATTGTGTATTTTTTGCCTTTACCCTCGCTAACGGCGATTTTATCATCTATTAAAAGATGTGCTATGCCGAAAACTGCAGCGGCAAGTAGACAAATTGCAATCCACAAAACAGAGAACTCGTAGGTTACACCCGAAACGCCCGGAAGAGGACGAGTATCCACAAATTTTGCTGCACTGCTACAAGCAATTACCAACATATAAATGCCTGCGCCAAGTGTTACTGCAGGGGCTGCAAAGCGCATACCCTTAAACTTAAAGGTTAAAGCCGAGAACAAAACGCCAACTGCAGTTAAAATTAAGCAAAACCAAACATCAGTAGACCTTGCCATTTTAACTTCGCCACTAACTGTTTCAACGGTTCCCTTAAAAGCCATTTGTGCACCTGTAAGTGTAACTCCCTGTCCATTCGACATTACGGTTGCAAACGCGAAAAAGAACAGAATAAATGCGGCAGCGGATGCGACAATAGTAAGAATTTGTGTAGCTTTATTGCTCGCTTTAATCATAATTATTCCGCCCCCTTATTTTGTTTCTTTATGAAGCGTATGCTTCCGGCAGAACCGACAGTACTTGTTCATTTCCAGTCTATCTGGATCATTTTTCTTGTTCTTCATGGTGTTGTAGTTGCGTTGCTTGCATTCAGTACAAGCTAATGTGATTTTTACTCTCATGACGGCACCTCCCGTTTTACGGAAATATTGTTTGCTTCAATAAATGAAGTAAATTTGAGCCTCCCTCACACAAAAAAACGGAAATTCGCGGTATGCTCAAGACCTGCGAACGAAGAACATAAAAACGTTTTTTGCAAAAGCATCTTAATTTTTGGCTTTTTTGCAACCGTTACATAAAAAAGCGCACAAAAAAAAGACCCTCAAGAGGTAACAATGATTATATCACATTACTTCTTAAAGGTCAAGCATTTTATTTGATTTTTTTAAGGCTTTAAATTTTTTTACTAAAAATCTATGTTTAAAAAGAATTTTTGCTTTTTTATAGTCAAAATAAACAATAAGTTTATTTATGATATCTGGAACCTGAGATTATAGTATATCCCCTATATATTTGTTCAAGTAGCATTATACGCGCCATTCTATGAGGGAATGTCATTTTGGACATTGATATTCTTATTTTGCTTTTGCTTTTAACCCTCTCGCTCAGTCCAAACGAGCCACCTATTATAAAGGTTATAACACCGCTCCCTACATTCGCATTATCCTCTATCATTTCTGCCATCTGTTCGCTTGACAGAAGCTTACCCTCGATACAAAGGGTTACCACCTGCGAATTTTTTGGAATTTTATTTATTATTAACTCTGCTTCTTGCTCTAGGGCAGACATCACCTGAGCGTCTGACGGATTTTGAGGTAATACTGTTTGCGGTATTTCTATTACGTTTATTTCACAATATCCGTTTAATCTTTTTAAATATTCCTGTTCGGCTTTTTTAAAAAAATCCTCTTTAAGCCTACCAACAGAAATTAAAACTATTTTTTGCATATCTTATTCCTTATATATAAATAATCTTTCCGTTACTTACAGGCGCAACATAAAGTGAATAATCCTCATCTGCTACCATACTATTTTCAAGTAATATCGACTGTGAGGTTACTCTTGCAAGGTCAGACGTATTATTCTCCTTACTTAAATGGGCAAGTATTATATTGGTTGTGCCATTTTTAACAAGCTGTGGTAGTTCTTTTGCACAGCTTATATTAGATAAATGCCCCTTATCACCCAAAATTCTTTGTTTTAATTCAAAAGGATACGGGCCGTTTTGAAGCATACCTACATCGTGGTTTGATTCAATCATAACGGTTTTGCAACCCAAAAGGCTATTTCTAACATCGTGGGAAACATAACCCAAGTCGGTGCAAACTGCAACCTTTTCGCCGTTGTTAAAGGTTACTATGTATCCCACCGAGCCATCAGAATCGTGGCTTGTTTTGAAATATTCAACTTCTAAATTTGCCGCTAAATCAAACCTTTCGTCAATATCAAAATATTTATCCTCGGCAGAAAAGACGCCATTTAAAATGAGTTCGCCCAAGGTTTCTTTACTTGCGTAGACCGGTATGTGAGTTTTTTTTAGCAAAACCCTCAACCCTTTTATATGGTCATTATGGGCGTGTGTTATAAAAATGCCTTTTATTTTTTTTATGTCAAGCATATGTTGCTCAAGTGCGGTTGTTATCTGCTTACAGCTTTCCCCCGCATCTATTAAAATTGCATCATCGCCACTAGAAATATATGTACAATTGCCCGAACTACTACTAAAAAGATTGCATAACTTTGCCAAAAAATCACCACCTATAACAACACCACAAACGCGAATTGCGTTTGTGGTAGTTGTTTTTTTATAATGCCTCTTTAAACATTGAGGGCTCAGGTATATTTACACGCTTTATATTGCCGCCAAGTTTAGTGATTTTGCTAACAACATCCTCATAACCACGGTCAATATATTCAATGTTTTCTATCTCGGTTGTGCCGCTTGCGGCAAGTCCCGCAATTATCATAGCCGCACCTGCTCTAAGGTCGTTTGCTGCAACAGGAGCACCAACCAAACGCTCAACTCCCTTTACAACTGCCGCGCGACCTTCAACGCTAATATCGGCACCCATCATTGAAAGTTGGTCGGTATATTTAAAGCGGTTTTCCCACACACTTTCTGTAACTATACTTGTACCCTCTGCCAAGGAAAGAACTGCCGTTATCTGAGGTTGCATATCTGTGGGGAAGCCCGGGTGAGGCATTGTTTTAACATTACAAGCCTTTGGTCTACCCTCCATAACTATGCGAATGCTTTCATCAAACTCCTGGATTTTAGCGCCAAGTTGGGCAAGTTTGACAGTAATAGACTCCAAATGCTTTGGAATAACATTTTCTATCATAACATCGCCACCGGTTGCAGCAACCGCCGCCATATAGGTGCCGGCTTCTATCTGGTCGGGGATGATGCTATAGGTAACACCTCTTAATTTTTCAACGCCGCGAATTTTGATAATATCGGTACCTGCGCCCATAATATCCGCGCCCATAGAGTTTAAAAAGTTTGCCAAATCAACAATATGGGGTCCTTTGGCAGCATTTTCGACAACTGTTAGACCACTTGCCTTAACCGCCGCAAGCATAATATTTATGGTAGCGCCTACCGAAACCATATCAAGATAAATAGGTGCGCCAACAAGCCTTAATGCTCTGGCATCAACCATACCATTATCTATAACAACCCTTGCGCCTAAAGCCTCAAAGCCCTTTATGTGTTGGTCAATCGGTCTAACGCCGAAATCACAACCACCGGGAGGGGCAACTCTAGCCCTATTAAATCTGCCGAGCATAGCGCCTATAAAGTAACTACTTGCACGAGTACGACGGCTCATCTCTTTTGAAAGGACAAAAGAGTTAATATTAGTTGGGTCGATTTCAAAGGTTGATTGGTTTATCATTCTAACCTTTGCGCCGAGTTCATATAAAATTTTTAAAGTGATGGATACATCCGATATATTCGGGACATTTTCAATACGGCATACGCCGTCTGAAAGAAGCACGGCAGGAAGAATAGCAACAACGGCATTTTTTGCACCGCTGATATGCACTGAGCCTTCTAGCTTATTGCCTCCCTGAATAATAAATTTTTCCACTTTCGGCACTCCTTTGAATAAATCCCTTATGTTCCCTACATCCTAATAAAACTATCAGTTTTATTTTTACCTAAAATTAAATACAATTACACATTCACAGAGATTATTATATACCATATTTAGTATATTTGTCAATAACATATTACATTTTATGGGCATTTAGCATTACTCTGCTTTTTTATAAAATACATCTAAAACGGTTTCGTAAACCGAATTTTCATCTGCATGATACTCGGCTAAACCGTTTTCACCCTGAATCATCTGCCCTTTAATGCTTTTAAATTCAATACCGCCCTTTGCAGAGCCATTTAAAACACAGGTGGTAAAATAGCTTACTTTTGGCAGATTTATATTTGTTACCATATTTTTTGTTGCAATGTTATAGAGCTTTATCGGCGTTTTTATATCCTGCTTTGTCATATCGAGGGATTTTTTAAAGAAGTTTTCAATAAACATTTTTTGCCTTGCCATTCTATCAAGACTTGCGGCTAAATCATTGTTTCTTTGTTGAACAAAAGCCAACGATTTCTTACCATTTAAAACAACAGTTTTACCCGCCTTATAATTCATATTGCCAACAGATATATCATTTAAGGGTGTTACTGGTACTCCGTTTACAGCATTTGTAAGAGGCTCTATTGCCTTAATTTTTATTGCAACATAAGAATTTATAGAAATTCCATAAAACAGTCTGGAAACGGCTTTAACAGTATTTTCACAGCTTATATGTTTTGCATCACCATATGCATAAGCAAGGCAAATTTGCTTTTTTGAGCTGGATACATATTTGCCCTCGGGTGAATAAAGGTCTATATCGGTTATTGTATCACGCGGTATAGGAATTATTGTTGATTTTCCGCTTTTTGTATCCATAACATACAAAAATAGCGCGTCAGCCTGATTATTGTCACCGCGTACCGACTCTTTAAACTCGCCCTCGCTATAATCATCAACGCCCATAAATAGCACCGCTGTTACATTATCATTATAGATATATTTTTCATCTTTATAAAAGACGGTTTTACCATCATCCTCAACAACAGAATCACTAACGGTTTGTGATGCATCAATACCAGAAAAACTGAGCAAGGATTTTTTACCAACAAGTATAAAAATCGAAAGAATGATTGCAGATATCAATATTAAAGACAGGATAGAAACGCCTATCCAAAGCAGAACCTTTTTTATTTTGCATTTTTTTAACGAATTACTATTTTGTTGGTTCATCTTTTTTTAGCACCCCCTGAACAAGATAACGATAATTATCATTTGAAATACAGGTGCTAAGGGTTAAAAGCCTTGAACTTGTATCCATTTGCACCTCACGCTTTTGGAGTATAATTGATTTTGGGTTTTTAACAAACTCTATATATTCCGAAAACACACTAGGGTCGCTAAAATTAAATGAATTTAAAATATGCCTATTATCGTATCTGTAAGCGGCGCAAATTTCGTAGGTTAATATATGCCCAGGTGTATAAATGTAAATATATTTATTTTCATCAAAAAAATCTTTTTCTCTAAATTTGTGCAAATCTCTAAACATAGTTCCGTTTCTCATATTATGCCCATAAACAACAGTGTTAGGGTCAGAAAAATCGGTGCTGTTTTGCATTTCGGTATATATTGCGCCATACTTAGTATATTCTTTATCGTAATTGTGATTAAGATAAAAACTATCATCCTCAGCACTTTGAACAACAGGATAATCGATTCTTGTGTTTGGGATTTTTATCCAAGCATATATATCAGAATTTTGCTCGTACAAGGGTTTAAAATCTATTGGATTTTCTTTTAAAACTATTTTGCTTGAACTATTCATAACACTTTGCGGCTTATTTGTATGCATATCCACAAAATAAAAACACGAAATTATAACCCCCAACACAAATATGCCAAGAGCTATAAAAAAAATATATTTCCATATGTTTTTTGAGTTTTTATTCTGCATTATTTCTCCCTAAAAAAATGGCGCGCTTTAAAGCGCGGCAAGATTAACAAATTATTTAAGCCGCTAAACGCTTTTTAGAATAAAGCATTACCGCAAGGCCAAAAACCATAAAAATAGATGCTAAAACTAATGTGTTATCACTGGTTTTAGGCGCCTCTGACTCCTCATTTGGCTTAGTAGGTTTTTTGTCTTCCTCGGGCTCTTGCTCTATATAACCTCTTGAGCCCTCAACGTTATACATTTCCTCAACCTTGATATCGGATAAGGGACGAATAACAAGCTCTTTAGACATTAAATCGCCCGAAACGATTTCGTACTCGCCCTCGATATACCAACCCATAAATTCATACTCACTATACTCTGTAGCGATTAAACGAACTGTATCACCCTCGACAATATATTTACCGGGTGCCGCCTTGCCTGAAGCAAAAGAAGTAATCTCTACCTTAAATGTTAGCTCTGCTTCGGGGCTTTTTGCTGCCATTGCAGAGGACACCAAAGCGGTGCACAATAAAACAACCGATAAAACGAACGCTAGAGTTGAAAACAATTTTTTCATATAATTGCCTCCTAAAAGAAGTTTATATTCACAGAATAATTATAGCACACAAATTCTTAAATGTAAAGTTATTTTTAAGAACAAAATTCGAGCAAAAATTCCACAATATTTTTATTAAGACTAATGGCTATCCACACCAAAACAAAAAGCGGAATAATCGCTCTTTCTTTAAGCACCTTTATTCCTAACGCTTCATACTCGCGCATACTGTTATACGCCGAATCTTTAGGGACATCTGGCAAAAGTAAGCAGGTTTTATTCTTTACACACGAGTCGCAAAAAAGTTTGAACTTCTCGCTCTCGGTGTTAAGTGTTCCAGAATGGTATGGCGACAAAATTACAGCATTATAATCTTGTGGGTTATAGTTATACTGCTCAAACGGGGTTGCATTTAAATTTAATATTTTTGGGTTATCACAAAACTCAACTGCACCTAAACACATACCATCTCTTGTTAATTCGGAGTTTATATTTTTAGTGATTGTTTTGTTTTTATAACTATATGGCGGTGTTCCAATGCTAAAAATCCTATCCGAAAGTTCGGGATAACTAAGCACTTTATTAGCAAAATAAATATCTGCAATAGCATTATCATTAGAGTAGGAAACGTAAACACCGCCGTTATTACTCTGTCTTATAAAACGAACTGCCGCCTCAAAATTGATTTGCCCGTTTGCTCTACCATCTTCAAGAGGATAATTGCTTGAAACAAAAACAACAGGTTTTTTTGCATTAAGGCAATAAAAAGCCGCCGCTGCAGAATATTGCAGGGTGTCGGTTCCGTGAGTTACTATAATTCCGTCATAATCCTCTTTTTCTTTTTTACACAAAAAAGAAATTAGTTTTGTAAGCTTTTCGGCAGATAAATTTTCACTATGCATCTCAAACGGTGTTACTGTTTCAAACTCAACATCGTCATTGTTGGCTTTTTTATACTCTGCAATCAGTTTGTTTTTAGTTACGGAATCCAGCATAACCCAATCTCCACTTTTGGCGCTGCCTATAGTTCCTCCCGTAAAAACAACTAAAATACTCATTCTGTCACCCCTTTTTAAAAAAATATTCGGCTCATACTAAGAACCGAATATTATATATTATGATAATTTTACATCTTCCCACAATTTTTCGTAATACGAACGAATATTGCTATCTATATCGTGGAAATACTGAACCTTTGGATAGTTTGCATCGGTAGGATAAAGATAGGTGTTATCCCTAAGTGAATATATAGGATTTTCCAAAACTGCGGTATGCGGTGTGGCATATCTAATATATTCTGCTGTTTCAAGCGCAATCTCGGGTTCCAGCAAAAAGTTTATATACATTTTTGCAGCCTCAATATTTTGAGCTCCCTTAGGTATGCAAACAGAATCGACAAAAATATTTGTACCCTCTTTGGGATAAACAAACTCTAAGTCAGGATTATTCTCCTGCATTAGCAAAAAGTCTCCTGCGTAGTACGGGGCAACTAATGCCTCGCCATCCTCCATTTTTTGAAAAACCTCATCCATAACATAGGATTGCAAAATCTTTTTTTGTTCTTTAAGCTTTACAGCCGCTCTATCCCAATCTGCTAGGTTTGTTGTGTTAAGGTCTTGACCCAAAACAAACTGCGAAATTGCAAAGGCATCGCGGGGATTATTAAAGGTAAGTATCTGATTTTTATACTTTTCATCCCACATTACCGACCAACTTTTTGGCGCGGGTTCAACCTCTGCGGCATTGTAGATAAGACCCACCATACCTACGCAATATGGTACGGAATACTCGTTTTCGGTATCAAAATAAAGGTCTTTATACTTTTTATCAATATACTTATAATTTGAAAGAGAAGCAGTATCTATTTTTTCAAGCATATCCTCGTTTTTAAGGCGCTCTATCATATAATCAGATGGAATTATGATATCATACGATACACCGCCGCTTTTAAGCTTGGCATACATAGCCTCGTTGCTTTCATAGGTGGTATAGTTGATTTTTATGCCTGTAAGCTCGGTAAAGGCTTTATTAACGTCAAGTGAACCTTCAGAGCCATCTGCAATATATTCTCCCCAATTAAAAACATTTAATACAGTGCCCTCTAAATCTCGATTATATTTAGCCTCATAAATTATATCTGATGTGCCTGTTCCACATCCGCAAAGATTAAGTATAAGCACAAAGCAAGTAAATAAAACAACCAGCTTATAAATACTTTTTTTCATTTAAACCTTTGCTCCTTTCTTTTTTTCTGCCCTTGCCTGTGCAACATTTACAATTATCAAAAGTAAAAGGACAGATAAGAAAATAAGTGTAGAAAGCGCATACATATCGGGTGTTACCCTACGCTTTGTCATTGAGAAAATCTTTATGGGTAATGTTTGAAAATCTGCGCCGCTTGTGAAATAACTAATTACAAAATCATCAAGAGAAAGGGTAAATGCCATTATCATACCCGTAAACACACCCGACATAATTGACGGTAAAACCACCTTAAAAAATGACATTATAGGTGTACAGCCTAAATCCTGAGCCGCCTCTTGTAAGTGCGGGTCGGTTTGCCTAAGTTTTGGCAGAACAGACAAAATTACATACGGTAGATTGAAGGTAACGTGTGCTATAAGCAGTGTGCCAAAACCTAAAGCAGAGCCATCGCCAACAAGTCGCGCCGCAAAAACAAACAAAAGCATAAGCGAAATACCCGTAACAATATCGGGGTTCATCATAGGGATATTGGTAACCGTCATAACAGATGACTGCACCCATTTATGCTTCATTTGATAAATTCCAACCGCACTAAGTGTGCCTAAAACGGTTGCAATTACAGCCGATGCAACCGCTAAAATAAGAGTGTTTTGTAGCGCGTTAATGGTAGAACTGTCATTAAAAAGTTCTAGATACCATTTGAATGAAAAGCCGCCGAAAACCGATGTGCTTCGCGCTCTGTTAAATGAGAATAAAACCATAACCGCAAGTGGCGCATACAAAAACACCATAATAATTGCGGTATAAAAACGGGAAAGAAATTTCATACAATCATTCCTCCCATATTGTCATCATCGGCAAATCGGTTCATAATAGCAAGGCTTAGCAAAATAAACACCATTAAAACCAACGACAATGCCGCACCTAAATTATAGTTATAGGATGTTTGAAACTGCATTTCAATAACATCGCCGATAAGCATAGTTTTGCCGCCGCCAAGTTTTTGCGAGATATAAAAGGTGCTAACGCTAGGAACAAAAACCATAGTGATACCCGATATAACACCCGGCATACTAAGTGGCAAAATAACACGTCTTAGCCTCGAGATTGGTGATGAACCTAAATCTGCCGCCGCCTCTAACAAGGAATTATCAAGTTTTTCCATAACTGTATAAATTGGCAAAATCATATATGGCAAAAAGTTATAAACCATACCGAGAATAACCGCACCCGGTGTGTTTATAAGTTGAAGTCTGCCAATACCGATTTTTTCTAAAAAGGTATTTATTAGTCCTGTATTGGATAGAATTGTTATCCAAGAATATGTGCGAATAAGAAAATTCATCCACATTGGAAGCATTATAAGCATTGTGAGCATTCTTTTAGAAGTTGGTCCCATTTGTGACATAAAATATGCCAAAGGGTACGCCAAAGCCAAGCAAACAACCGTTGCTATTGCTGCATAAAGCAGAGATATACCAAAGGTCCCCGCATATCTTGGAAGTTCTAAAACATTACCTAATGTGAATGCACCTGTTTTATCTGTAAGGGCATAATATGCAACCATAATAAGAGGAACGATTATAAAAATAACCGACCAAACAGTATATGGCGCACATACAAGCCAATTATGTCTTCTTATCTTAGTGTTTTTCAATCGTTATCATCCTCCTTATTTGCTATATTCTAAATCAGAAAGATGCTCAATTTCATCACTAAAGGTACTGTAATCACCATACATACCCGAATATTTTGATTTTTTCATTACGTGAATGGCATCAGGCTCGATATAAAGCCCAACATTTTCACCAACCACATGCTCATCTGTGGTTTGAATCATCCATTTAAAACCGCAAACATCAACGATTATCTCATAATGAACGCCAAGGAATGTGACCGAAGTAACCTCGCCCTCAAGCATACCGTTTATGGGTGGAACAATATCAACATCCTCCGGGCGAACAACGATATCAACCCGTTCATCCTCTTTAAAGCCACTATCCAAACATTCAAAGGTTTTGCCCGAAAACTCGGTAACAAAATCTTTTTTCATAACACCATCCAGAATATTACTTTCGCCGATAAAATCCGCTACAAAAGCATTTTGTGGCTCATTATATATATCCTGCGGGGTGCCTATCTGTTGAATTTTACCCTCGTTCATAACAACAACAGTATCCGACATTGCCAAGGCTTCCTCTTGGTCGTGGGTTACAAATACGAAGGTGATGCCAAGGCTTTTTTGTATGTTTTTAAGTTCTACCTGCATATCCTTACGAAGCTTTAAATCAAGCGCAGCCAAAGGCTCATCCAAAAGCAATACCTTTGGATGATTAACAACCGCTCTGGCAATAGCAACACGCTGTTGCTGACCGCCCGAAAGCTTACTTACATTACGCTTTTCATAACCCGAAAGATTAACAAGCTTTAAAATATCGGTAACTGCCTGTTTTATCTCTTTTTCGGGTGTTTTTTTAATTCTAAGACCAAACGCGATGTTTTCAAAGACATTAAGATGCGGAAACAACGCATAACGCTGAAAAATTGTATTAACCTGACGTTTGTGGGGTGGTAAAGAATTTATACTCTCCCCATCAAACAAAATATCACCGGCATCAGGGCTAACAAAACCTGCAATAACCCTAAGCATAGTTGTTTTGCCGCATCCCGATGGGCCAAGCAGGGTTACAAACTCGCTGTTTTTAATTTTTAAATCAATCTGATTTAAAATCTGCTCATCATCAAATGCGACCGAAATGTTTTTTAACTCGACAATAGTATCCTTTGTCATTTAAGCATCCCCCTTTGCAGACACGAAGTGCCGCGAAAACTGTTACAGTTCTGCACGATACCCGCAGTTTCATAAATAAGCCATATGCCCTTTGCAAAGGGTTTTTCATAGTTCTCTTGCGTATTACAGGAACTACGGCACACAACTTGAAACTGCTTTAAAACGGTTTGTAAAAAGCACCATTTTAGTACAGATGTCTTAAATGCATACGCATTAACTTTTATGATATTGATATATTAGTCCATCGTATAATATCACAATATAATAAATATACATTTATATCGCCCAAAAGTCAATGGATTTTTGAAAATTTACACTTTATGTCGAATTTTATCAAATCTACTAAAAAAGTAAAAGACGACCTTTTTAAAAGGTCATCTTTTAGCATTAAAATCTTTTATTCAAATAAAAACTCACCAGATGCATAACTGCATTTAATCTTTGAGCCTTTTTTGATGCTTGAATCTAATATTTTTTCGCTGAGCGGGTCCTCGATTTTTGATTGAATAGCTCTACGGAGTGGTCTTGCACCATACACCTTATCAAAACCCACCTCTGCCAAAGCATCTATTGCCGTAACGTCGAACTCAATCTCTATTTCTAGGGCTTTTAATCTAGATTTAAGATTATCCAGCATTTTTTCTGCAATAGCTTTAATATCATCAAAGGAGAGTTTTGTGAAAACTATTGTATCATCAACACGGTTCAAAAACTCGGGTTTAAAATGCTTTTTAAGTTCTTCCAAAACATCCTGTTTAATTTCATCTTCAAGCCTTTCTTCACTCTCGGCATCGGTTGTAAAACCAAAGGATGCTTTTTTGTCGGTTATAATTCTGGCACCGATATTTGATGTCATAATAATTACGGTGTTTTTAAAATCCACCCGTCTACCCTGAGAATCGGTTAAAATACCATCCTCAAGTATCTGCAAAAGAACATTAAAAACATCGGGGTGTGCCTTTTCAATCTCATCAAAAAGCAAAACCGAATAGGGCTTTCTTCTAACCTGCTCGGTTAACTGTCCTCCCTCATCAAAGCCCACATATCCGGGTGGAGAACCAACGATTTTAGATACTGTATGCTTTTCCATATACTCCGACATATCAAGACGTATCATAGCGTTTTCGCTACCAAACATAGCCTCCGCCAAGGCTTTTGTAAGCTCGGTTTTACCAACAAGTCGGAGGCCAAGCGGTCTTAGGAAGACAATTAATTAAGGCAACTCCTTGGCTCACAGAACGACATGGCTACGATCCGACTTGTATGCTTTTCCATATACTCCGACATATCAAGACGTATCATAGCGTTTTCGCTACCAAACATAGCCTCCGCCAAGGCTTTTGTAAGCTCGGTTTTACCA